>DAIMKE010001111.1:0-2806 GCA_036721875.1 Bradyrhizobium sp.
TGTGCAATGTTTCGATGCCGCTTTCAAGGAAGCGGCGCACGCCGCGCGCGGCCTGGCGGATACGTTGCTCGTTTTCCACCATGGCGATACGGACGTATCCCTCGCCGTGCTCGCCGAAGGCGACGCCGGGCGACACCACCACGCCTGATTTTTCCACCAACAGAGTTGCGAACTGCATGCTGCCGACACCCTCAAAGGCTTTTGGCAGGGGTGCCCAGGCGAACATCGAGGCCTGCGGCGGCGGGATTTCCCAGCCGGCGCGGCCGAAGGATTCCACCAGCGCGTCTCGGCGCTTGCGGTAGGTGTCGCGCATTTCCCTGATGCAATCGTCCGGTCCGTTCAGCGCGGCGGTGGCCGCCACCTGAACCGGCGTGAACGCGCCGTAGTCGAGATAGGATTTCACCCGCGCCAGCGCGGCGATGATCCGCTCGTTGCCGACGGCAAATCCCATGCGCCAGCCGGCCATCGAAAACGTCTTCGACATCGAAGTGAACTCGACGGTGACGTCGATGGCGCCCGGGACCTGCAGCACCGAGGGCGGCGGGTTCTTTTCGTCGAAATAGACCTCGGCATAGGCCAGGTCCGACAGGATGAAGATCTCGTGCTTTTTCGCGAACGCGACCAGATCCTTGTAGAAATCGAGCTCGGCGACATAAGCGGTCGGGTTGGAGGGGTAGCAGACCACGAGCGCCAATGGTTTCGGAATCGAATGGATGATCGCACGTTCCACCGCCTCGAAAAACTGCGGCGTCGGTTCCGACGGCACCGAGCGGATCACGCCGCCCGCCATCAGGAAGCCGAAAGCGTGAATGGGGTAGCTTGGATTCGGGCAGAGCACGACATCGCCGGGCGCGGTGATCGCCTGCGCCACGTTGGCAAAGCCTTCCTTCGAGCCGAGCGTGGCGACGACCTGGGTGTCCGGATTGAGCTTCACGCCGAACCGCCGCGCGTAATAGGCCGCCTGCGCCTTGCGCAGGCCGTTGATGCCGCGCGAGGCCGAATAGCGATCGGTGCGCGGCTTGCCCAGCGTCTCCTTCAGCTTCTCGATCACATGGGGCGGCGTCGGCAGGTCCGGATTGCCCATGCCCATGTCGATGATGTCGGCGCCGGCATTGCGCGCAGCCGCCTTGGCCTGGTTGACCTTCTCGAACACGTAAGGCGGCAGACGGCGGATGCGGTAAAAATCTTCCATGGAACCCTGCTCCGGACAACCGACGGGACAGAATCGCAAGACCTTCACGCTGTGAAACCGACTTCTCGTATTTCGATCAAAAGTCGCGCCCAATCAATGATTTAGGGCGAATTCAGGCGCAAGATCCCGGATTCCGGGCCCGCAATGTGGTTGAGTTTGATTTCTTGTACCACGGGAGCCCGGCAGCGCCAGCTTCTATAGTGCTTTCAAGTTAAGGGCTTATCGCAGCACCGGCCTGGGCCGGCAGGATCCCGACCTCACCTCTTGGCAGGCTTTGCCGGGTTTGCGGCCGCCTCCCGATCCCGGGCGGCGGCCAGCTCTGCCTGGATTTTGGACAGTTCCGTAGGCTGCATTGCCTCCTCCTCGCGATCCGGCGGCAGATCGTGTACCGGCAGATAGGAGCCTGCTTCCTTCGGACGCTCGGGGGCGCCCGCCGGCACGCCGACCCCGGGCATGTCGGCGATCTGGGTCGAGCAGCCGCCGAGCACCAGTGCCGCTGCGAACAGCGCGGCAACCGACCGCAGCCTCATCGTTCGATCTGCCGGCA
The DNA here is from genome assembly GCA_036721875.1 of Bradyrhizobium sp. GTDB lineage: Bacteria > Pseudomonadota > Alphaproteobacteria > Rhizobiales > Xanthobacteraceae > Bradyrhizobium. Next base: position 1,740 of record DAIMKE010001111.1, read on the forward strand.
TCCGTCCGGGAATCCCCTGCTACTCACGTACTCTACACACTTTACAGGTATTCTCGATCGCGTGGAGGCGCTGGTACAGGCCTTGCAACGCTAAATCGTCCCGCTGTGTTGACTTCGCTATTTCGCTTCTTGCTGCTCAAACCATTGTCGCCCGAAACGATTGGAGCCCGAGAACCAAATCCGCCCGGTGCGGCTGCAATGTGTCGAAACACGGAAACGTTATCGCAGTGCAACAGGGTTAACCGCAAACGCCTCGAAGACAATCGGCGCGGTGACGAACCCCGAATGAACCTATAGTGTCTCTGTAATGAGCGACGTCAGCACCGAAACCTCCAACACTCAGGGCTCCAAAAGCTTCAACGCCGAAGCCTTCGCCATGAACATCGCCAAGGCGATGGAGACCAGCGGCAAGGCGCTCGCGGCCTACCTCAAACCGCGCGAGGCCGGCGAGGTGATGGACAAGCCGCCGAGCGAAATCGGTGAAATCGTCAAGACGTTCTCGCAGGTCGCCGAATACTGGCTCTCCGACAGCCAGCGCGCAGCGGACCTGCAGACCAAACTGGGCAAGGCCTATCTCGACCTCTGGGGTTCGGCGGCGCGGCGCATGGCCGGCGAGCAGGCGACACCTGCGATCGAGCCGTCGCCGCGCGACAAGCGCTTCAGGGATCCCGAGTGGAAGACGAACCAGTTCTTCGACTTCGTGCTGCAGCTCTATCTGCTCACCACGCAATGGGCCGAAACGCTGGTTAAGAACGCCGACGGCCTCGATCCGCACACGCGCAAGAAGGCCGAATTCTACGTCCAGCAGATCTCCAACGCGATCGCGCCGTCGAATTTCGTTCTCACCAATCCGGAAGTACTGCGCGAGACGCTGGCGTCCAATGGCGACAACCTCGTGCGTGGCATGAAGATGCTGGCCGAAGACATCGAGGCCGGCCACGGCACGCTGCGCATCCGCCAGTCCGACCCGGCCAACCTCGTCGTCGGCGTCAACATGGCGACGACGCCCGGCAAGGTGATCTACCAGAACGAGTTGATGCAGCTGATCCAGTACACGCCGACCACGG
>DAIMKE010001112.1:0-2804 GCA_036721875.1 Bradyrhizobium sp.
ATATCGGTTCATGTTCGAGCGCGAACGCACCGACGAAGTTGTCGCGATCGATTGCGAGACCACAGGACTAAATGTGCGTACCGACGACATAATAACCATCGCCGCAATCAAGATACGGGGCAACCGGATCATAACCAGTGAACGCTTCGAGGCTGCCGTTCGCCCAGACGCCAGCATGCAGGCGGAGGCGATCAAGGTGCATCGGCTTCGTCAGGTCGATGTCATGCAAGGCCCTCTGATCTGGAAGGCGCTCCCGAAGTTTCTACATTTCGTCGGCGGGCGACCGCTTGTCGGGTATTACGTCGACTTCGATATCGCCATGCTGGACAAGTATATCCTTCCTTTCATCGGGATCGAACTACCCAATTCGCGCATCGAGGTATCCCAGCTCTACTACGATCGCAAGTACGGCGATGCTCCGCCCAACACAACGATCGATCTCTCGTTCGCGGCAATGCTCAGAGATCTTAAAATTCCACCGCTCGCTGAACACGATGCCTTCAATGACGCGTTGATGACTGCGATGATGTACGTCGCACTGCGTGACATGAAACAAAGGGCGATACGCATCCCCCGCTTGCGCACGCATGCTGTTTTCGATCCGACTGGCGCGTGAGGGTCCACTGTCGATCAGTTGCTACAGGTCGTGGCTGCGCCGAAGAGTCCCCTGAGTGGGCTACTCTCATCAGGGTTGCAAGCCGCCCTTAGCCCTGCGATCTTTGGGTCATGCCAATGCCGGCTAATGATCATTGGAATAGCGTTAGAGGGAGGCTCTGGCGGCATCTGCAGCTCAGTTGCGAGTGGCTCCACGGAGTTGATGTAAGTCACGGCAAGTGGTCGCTATTGGTCAGCGTATCCGGAACCGGGCAGGGCTGCTCTGATCGGCTGCAAGATTGTTGATCTCACGCAAGCTATCTGCCCCCGTCCGGGGTATCTGGCGCGTCACGGCCGCCCCTCGTCCCATCAGATCTCACGCGCCATCGATGTCCGGTTCTCAATGGCATCCCCGAACCAACGACCTGGAATTCCATGGTCGCACCGGACCGGTCGCTTCGAAATCAAGGGTGCAACAGTGCCGACAGTTCGGACGTCCTTTTACGACTTGCCGTGGAAGGCGTGGGGATTGTTCGTATGGGCGAGCTGACGGTTGGCCGAACGACAAGTGCTTCTGCCGAGGTGACCGTTTGTCGCACCACAAGACAGCCGTGAACGGGAGCAATGTTGTATAGCTCGAACTCGTACGTGGTCTGGTTCTGTAAATCGATGACAAAATCCAACAAAGTTCGGCTGCATTTGATCGCCCTCGCTCTCAGCGTGTTTCCCACGGGAGCAACGCTGGCGGCAGACGTGGCCTCTCCCCAGCCGCCGCTTCCCGCAGGCGACGCGGTGTCCGTTCGACCTTACGACATTGTCGTCGAAATCGGGGCAGGCGGAGCAATGAGGCCAGCCTACGAAGGAGCGAAGGGGTACGAGTTCAACCCCACTGGATTCTTCACCCTTCATTACCTCTGGCTTCCTGGCGTCGGCGACGTAAAGAAGGAGCGCGTGGACGAGGGCTTTTCCATCGGCCCCTCCTTTCGATACGTGTACAAGCGCGATAGCGACGACCACCCGGAATTGCGCGGCCTTGGCAATATCGACGCTGCATGGGAACTCGGTGGCAGGATCGCCTATCAATGGAGCATGTTCCGGCCGTGGTTGGCGGTGCGCTACGGACTTGGCGGTCATAGCGGCATCGTCGCCGAAACCGGTCTCGATCTTAGATTCCGCCCAAGTGCGGTAACCGAATTTACAATTGGGCCCCGCGCGAGTTTCGCGACAAGTGAGTATATGAGGACATATTTCGGTGTAACGCCGGCCGAATCGGCTCGGTCAGGACTCAGCGCATACAACCCGGGCGGCGGGATCAAAGGCGCCGGAGTGGAATTCACCGGTCGATACGAGTTCACGGATCGATGGGCTCTGGTCGGCTTGGCCTATTATGAAAGGTTGATCGGAGACGCCGCGGCTTCCCCGGTTGTCAAAGTTGGCAATGAAAACCAGATTACGGCCAAGCTCGGCCTGAGCTACAAATTTGGATTGAAGTTGTTCAACGATTAGTCCGCCATGGCGGCTCCATCGGATTCGTATGAATCGTCACGGAAAAGCGGGCCTCCGGCCACCCGGAAAATTCCAGCACTGGCTGGCCGAATTTTGGGAAGAACTTCAATCCGGCGATTAACACACTTATGACTGGAGGGAACGCCATCGGGATGAGTCTCCAACGCGAAGTGATCTTATCTGCGTCGGTTGTTGGCACTACAACGGCTTTCGGGCTAGGCCGTTGAAATATCTCACCGAGTTTTGCAACCCTTGTGCCAACTCCTCGCCTACGATGAGAGCGGCAGCCATCGAAAAAGGCTGCAACGATATCGAGGCCGACTTCACCGCGTCGCAGGCTCGAAACGATGTCGTACACAAGTACGATCAAAACCGGAATCGTGAACGCCGCCCGGACACGATCCTGCCACACGGCCTGTCCGAGCAGCGGAATGGCAAAGCCAAGGGCAAGACCGAAAGCCGGCAATAGTACTAGCAGAGCTCGAACCAAGAAGCCGGCAAACATTCAATCGACCTCACCAGAAGCGAGTTGCCGCCCGAGCGGAATCAGCAACGGCTATAGCCAAATGCTGGGCGCACCAGGCTGACTCTCCCTCAACGCTTTGAGACGGGCGCCCAGATTCTAGACCACCGTACCGAACAGCTTTCCGATACCGGCGGTCAGCGCCAAGGCAAACGCGCCCCAAAAGGTCACCCGAATGGTG
>DAIMKE010001113.1:0-2800 GCA_036721875.1 Bradyrhizobium sp.
CAACACAGGCAGTCCATCCAAACCGGTCAAACAACTGGCCGAGTACCGCGCTGCCGACGAGGCCGCCAAGGAAATAGCAGGCAAGGTAGGTCCCGCTGGCGACGCCACGGTTGTCGCGCGCTGCCTGGCCGACGAAGCCGGTGGCACAGGCCTGCGCGAAGAACGTGCCGATGCCGACCAATACCATGCCCGCCAGAACGTGCGGCACATGCAACGACAGCATCAGCGGCAGTCCGGCTGCGGCAACTGCGAGCGCGCCCCAGAGTACCGATCGTGTGCCAAAGCGCGTTACTGCCTTGCCTGCGAACAGCGTCGTGATTACCGAGGGCGCAAAGACGAAATAGACGAAGCCGAGATCCATCCGTCCGAGCGACAATGGCTCCAGGACCAGCACAAAGTTCACGAACGTAAAGGTGCCGATGAAGGCGAACAGGATGCAGAAGCCGATGGCGAAGGCCGAGCGGAGCGCCGGATTGCGCCAATGGCCAATATTCGCCGCTAACGCCGGTTGCGGCGAGGATATCGCAGGCAGGGGCTTGGCGCGCGCGATGGTGAAATAGACCAGCACCGCGCCGGCAAGATTGAGCAGTGCAAAGAAATAGAAATTCGATGCCAGCCCCAGGGTATCGACCACGGCCGCAGCCACCAGCCGCCCGATCAGGTTGCTGGCGACGTTACCGGTGATATAGGCCGCGAACGCACCGCCCGCGTCCATCGAACCGCATTGCTCGCCGAGATAGGCCAGCGTCAGTGCAAATGCCGACGCCATGCAGAGCCCCTGCGTGATGCGAAGGATCGTGAAGGCAGCGAGATTCGGCGCGCTCGCCAGCAGCGCGGTGGGGATTGCCAGCAGAATGAGGCTCAGAAGAATGCCGAACCGCCGGTCAATATGCGGGCTCAGGAAGCCAATGACCAGGCTAGCGACCGCCATGCCGAGCGTGGTGGCGTTGACCGCAAACCCCATCTCGGCGGGTGATACGTTGTAGTGCCGGGTCAGCGAGGGAAGAATTGCCTGAGTGGCGAACAGATCGACCACGGTCAGGAATGCCGTGAGCCCGATGACGAACGATCGCAGCACCACCCCGGGCGAGGGACCATGCATTTCCATCGCGTCGGACATGTTGGTCATGGCGCTTCTCGCGGGTGAGAGAGGAATGGATGTGACCCCTTGGGCGCTCGGACGACACGGGGGCCCCCAAGGCGTCACATCCGGCAACGAGCCGTTGAAAGGTACTCGTTACATATTGTGGTCATGCGGATCCTTGCGGACGTCGCCGACGTAGAGAATGACGGTCTCCTTGCCGAGGTTCTTCCACCAGTGCGAGGTGCCGGACACTTCGGGCCTGATCTCGCCGGCCTTGTGCACGATCGGTTCCGAGCAGTTGCTCGCGTATTCGACGATCTCCCCCTGCTGGACATAGATCAGCGCCGGGCGGTCGTCGTGGCTGTGCCAGGGCACGATGCCGCCGGGCTCGATCGTCAGCTTGCGAAAACGCAGCTCGCGATCCTTGATCTTTGCCGGCTGCTTTTCGAGATTGATTGCGCCGAGCGTGACGTCTGTGACGCCGACCGGCTTGTAGTCGACCTTTTCGCGGACGTTGGCCTGCATCTTCCCGGCCGGACATTCGCCTGCGATCGCGCTCGAAGTCGGCGCTGCCGAAGCTGCAAAGATTCCGGCGATTGCGACGTGCAGCCGGATCGTGCGTGAGGTGAATTTGGTCATGTTTTGGTCTCCTCTGTGATTGCCTTGCGGTTGCCTTTGGATTTGCCCTGGCCCCGAACGATCAGGCCGGCTAGGTCACGACCATCGTTCAATTCGCGCGGAGCAGGAAATGCCGGTTGGCTTCCGACTCCATAGCGCTGCGCTATGCGACAGCTAGCCGTGTCCGAGCATGTGCTTGATGTCGGAGGAAAACGTCGGATAGGCGTAGACGTTTTCCCGGAGCTGGGTGGCCGTAATGCCAAAGCGCATCGCCAGTCCAAAAATGTTGACGAGCTCCTGGCCGGCATGGCCGACAAAATGCGCGCCGAGAATACGGTCTGTGGCTCGATCCACGATCACCTTTGACCATGCGACGGTCTCTGCGTAGGTCTTGGCAGAAAACCAGTCGAGCATGTCGTTGACATGGACGTCGATCGCGAGGCCTTTCTGCGCCGCTGCGGCCTCTGTGAGGCCGACTGCGGCAAGCGGCGGTTCGGCATAGACCGACGTCGCCATGCTGGCGTAGTCAGGGCTGTATTGCGGTCCCTCCACGATATTGCGTCCCACAATGTCGCCTTCATAGGTTGCGATTGGCGACAGTTGCGGCGAGACCGGAACGGCATCGCCGCAGACGTGGACACTAGGGTTGGAGGTCGAACGCAGATGACAGTCCAGCGCGATGCGACCATTGGCATGCGTGACTTGACCGGCGGCGAGATCCAGCGTCCCGACATTGGGGACACGCCCGGCTCCGTTGACCACGCGTTCGGCTTCAAATGCGTGTTCTGCGCCTTCATGCGTGAAGACGACACGGAGGCGACGATTTCCTCTTTCAATCCGCTTGACGTCCGCAGCCGTCCGGAACCGGATCCCGATCCGCTCGCTCTCTATCTGCAAGCGTTGAACTGCGCCGGCGTCCATCGCCGGCAATAGTTGCGGCAGCGCTTCGAGGATCGTGACCTCTACGCCGGTGCGGGCGTAGACGTGGCCGAACTCCAGGGCGATCACGCCGCCACCGATGAAGATCACGGAAGCCGGCAATTGCCGATCGCTGAGCATGTCGTCCGAGGTAATCATGAGTTCGGAGCCCGGAAACGG
>DAIMKE010001114.1:0-2797 GCA_036721875.1 Bradyrhizobium sp.
GCGGCCGTCGGCCATCAGCGCCCCCGAGCGCTTGTCGAAGTCCTCGGCGAGTTCGCGGATCGACTTGACCATCAGGCTCAATTCACCACCGGCCGCACCGCCCGCGATCGTGTTCAGCCCGAGCATCAGGCTGTCGGCCTTGCCCATCACGCCGTCGACCCTGAGCATCACGTTGTCGATCTTCTCGGAGTTTCGCGCGAGCGCTGCGGTAAAGGTCTCGAGGTTTCGCAGCGAGTTCTTCACCGATTCCTGGTTGTCGGCGACGATCCGGTTGACGTTCTGCAGCGTGGCGCGGATCGACTCGGTCACGTCCTGCAGCGCGCTCGGGTCGGCGGTCAGCACCGGAACGCCGTCCTCGTCGAGCGGCACTGATGGCGCAGACTCCTCGCCGCCCTTCAGCGAAATCGCAGCGACCCCGGTGAGGCCCTGGAACTCAAGCCCGACCAGCGTGTCCTTGCGGATCGGGGCGTTGTTCTCGACCATCGCCAGCGCAACCACCCGGCGCGGATTGTCGAGCTTCACGGAGATCACCTCGCCTATCCGGATACCATTGAAGTTGACGCTGCCCCCGTTGCGCAGGCCGGACGCCGCGCCCTCGAAAACGATGCGGATCGGGCTGCGCTGCTTGGTGGTGTGCAGGCTCTGGAACCACAGCACGAAGCCGAACGCGGCGGCGATCACTGCCAGCGTGAAGGCCCCGATCAGGACGTAGTTCGCCCGCGTTTCCATGTCCAAACGTACTCCGGTTCAACCCATGACCGCGCGGGCGCGCTTGCCGTGGAAATATTGCCTCAGCCAGGGGTGCTGCGAGGCCTGCATGTCGGCGACCGATCCTGCGGCGATGATCTTGCCGTTCCCCAGGACCGCGATGCGGTCGCAGGCCGTATAGAGGCTGTCGAGATCGTGGGTTACCATGAAAACCGTCAGGCCCAAAGTGCGCTGCAGGGTGCGCACCAGTTCGTCGAAATCGCCGGCGCCGATCGGGTCCAGCCCCGAGGTCGGCTCGTCGAGGAACACCAGTTCGGGGTCGAGCGCGAGCGCGCGCGCCAGCGCCACGCGCTTGATCATGCCGCCCGAAAGTTCGGACGGATAGCGGTCGGCGACCTCGGGCCGCAACCCGACCATGCCGAGCTTGGCCATCATGATCTCGTCCAGCAGCCGCTGCGAGACCCGGAGATATTCGCGGACCGGGAACTGGATGTTCTGCCGCACGGTGAGCGAGGAGAACAGCGCGCCCTGCTGGAACAGGATGCCCCAGCGCCGCTCCACGCCGCGCCGCTCGGCGGCGCTCGCCGCGTCGAGGTCGATGCCGAACACCTCGATGCTCCCGGCCACCTTCGGCACCAGGCCGATGATGGTGCGCGTCAGTACGGATTTCCCGGCGCCGGACGGGCCGACAAACCCCAGGATCTCGCCGCGCTTGACGTCGAGATTGAGCCCGTCGAGCACCCGCGTCTTGCCGAACTGCACGGTGATGTCGCGAACGCGGATGATGGGGTCGGTAGTCTCGCCCACCATGGTCACATTCCGATCGATGCAAAGAAGATGGCGAACACGCCATCCATGACGATCACGAAGAAGATTCCCTTCACCACCGAGGATGTCGTGTGCTGGCCGAGCGATTCGGCACTGCCCTGCACGGCCAGCCCCTCGACGCAGGCAACGATGCCGATCACGGCCGCCATGACCGGCGCCTTGATGATGCCGACGACGAAATGATCGATCGAGATGGCGTCGCGCAGCCGCAACAGGAACGCTTCCGGCTCGACGCCGCCGTACAGCCAGGCCACCAGGCCGCCGCCGTAGAGCGCGGCCATTGCGCCGAGAAAGGCCAGGATCGGCAGCGCCAGCACCAGCGCCAGCATCCGCGGCAGGATCAGCACCTCGATCGGATCGAAGCCCATGGTGCGCAGCGCGTCGATCTCCTCGCGCATCTTCATCGAGCCGAGTTCGGCGGTGTAGGCCGAGCCCGAACGGCCCGCCACCATGATTGCCACCAGCAGCACGCCGATCTCGCGCAGCACCAGCACGCCCAGCATGTCGACCACGAAGATATCGGCGCCGAACTTGCGGAAGTGGAAAATGCCCTGCTGCGAAATGATGCAGCCGATCAAAAACGTGATCAGCACCACGATCGGCACCGCGCGCCAGCACACCTGCTCCAGATGATGGATGGTCGAGGTCAGGCGGAAGCCGCGAGGCCTGATCAGCACATGGCCGGCCGCGGCGAGCACCGCCCCCAGCATCTCGATCAGTCCGACCAGCGTGCCGCCGATGCCGGCGACGCTGCGGCCGATCTGCTCCAGCATGCCCGTGATCGTCACCGTATCGCCATCGACGACCGGCTCGGCCTTCACACGGCGCACCTCGTCGACCAGGCTCGAGTAATTCTCCGAAAGCCCGGCGATCTCGGTCTCGACGCCGCCCTGGGTCAGGCTGCGGCGAAGCCGCTCGATCAGCCAGGCGCCGAACGTATCGAGTTTGGAGACCTGCGAGACGTCAATGAAGATGTCGGGGCGGCTGCCACTGAGCTTTTCGGCGTCCGCCACCATCCGTTCCAGCACGGGAGCAAACCGGGCTGTCCAAGAGCCAGCCGCGCACAGCGCCAGCGCGTTGCCCCTGGCGATCCGCTCCAGTGTCGGGTTGCCGTTCACAATGCCCATCCCTCAGGTCGATACGCTATCGATGCAAGGCGTTCGCACGCCGCATGGTCGAGTTTGATCCAGATCATGATCTGGCCGTTACCAATTGATCTGCTCGGAAAACCGGTGTCCACTTTCACGGAGCATGCCCAACC
>DAIMKE010001115.1:0-2796 GCA_036721875.1 Bradyrhizobium sp.
TGCTGCGCACCCCGCGCCGAGCCTTTGGGCTGGAGTCTCGTTGTCGGCGATCCCCTCACCGATCTCGACAAGGCCGAGGTGTTCGGCGGCCTGTTGCAATATCCGGGCACGTCAGGCGCGGTGCGCGACCTGCGGCCGGCGATCGCAGCGCTGCGCGCCAAGGGCGCCCTCGCCGTGATGGCCGCCGATCTGCTGGCGCTGACGCTGCTCGCCTCGCCCGGCGAACTCGGCGCGGATATCGCGATCGGTTCGGCGCAGCGGTTCGGCGTGCCGATGGGCTATGGCGGCCCGCATGCGGCCTATATGTCGGTGCGCGACGCGCTGAAGCGCTCGCTGCCCGGCCGCATCGTCGGCCTGTCGGTGGATTCGCGCGGGCAGCCGGCCTATCGCCTGGCGCTGCAGACCCGCGAACAGCATATCCGGCGTGAAAAGGCCACCTCCAACATCTGCACCGCGCAGGTTCTGCTGGCGGTGATCGCCTCGATGTACGCGGTCTATCACGGCCCGGAGGGGCTGACGCACATCGCCCGCACGGTGCATCGGCGCGCGGCGGTGCTGGCGGCAGGGCTGGCGAAGCTCGGCTTTGCGCCGAAGTCGCAAGCCTTCTTCGACACGTTGACGGTGGCAGCCGGATCGAAGCAGGACGAAATCGTGACGCGCGCGCGCGCCGAAAAGATCAACCTGCGGATCGGCGACGGCATTCTCGGCATCGCCGTTGACGAGACCACCACGCCCGCCGTCGTCGAGGCGGTATGGCGCGCGTTCGGCGGCAAGCTTGCCTATGCCGACATCGAGGTCGGCGCACGCGAGGCGCTGCCGGCGGATTTGAAACGCGGCAGCGCGTTCCTCACCCACCCCGTGTTCCATACGCACCGCTCCGAGACCGAGTTGTTGCGCTACATGCGCAAGCTCGCCGACCGCGACCTCGCGCTCGACCGCGCGATGATCCCGCTCGGCTCCTGCACCATGAAGCTGAACGCGACCACGGAAATGATTCCGCTGACATGGCCGGAGTTCGGAAGTCTGCATCCGTTCGCGCCCGCCGATCAGGCTCGCGGCTATCACGTGCTGTTCAAGCAACTGGAAAAATGGCTGTGTGACATCACCGGCTATGACGCGATCTCGCTGCAGCCGAATTCCGGCGCGCAGGGCGAATATGCCGGGCTGCTCGCCATCCGCGCCTATCACGAGGCGCGCGGCGAGCCGCATCGCAAGGTGTGCCTGATCCCCTCCTCCGCGCACGGCACCAATCCGGCGTCTGCCCACATGGTCGGCATGGAGGTGGTGGTGACCGCCTGCGACGCCCGCGGCGACGTCGACGTCGACGACCTCCGCGCCAAGGCGGAGAAGCATTCAAAGAACCTCGCCGCCGTCATGATCACCTATCCCTCGACGCATGGCGTGTTCGAGGAGCACATCCGCGACATCTGCGACATCGTTCACGGCCATGGCGGACAGGTCTATCTCGACGGCGCCAACATGAACGCGCAGGTCGGCCTGTCGTGGCCCGGCGACTACGGCGCCGACGTCTCCCACCTCAATCTGCACAAGACCTTCTGCATCCCGCATGGCGGCGGCGGCCCGGGCATGGGACCGATCGGCGTCAAGGCGCACCTGGCGCCGTACCTCCCAAGTCATCCTTCAAATTGCCATTCCGCGACCGATGGCGCGACAGCGCATCCGGTAGGTCCGGTGTCGGCGGCCCCATGGGGCTCGGCGTCGATCCTGACCATCTCCTACATCTACATCCTGATGATGTCGGGCGAAGGGCTGACGCGCGCCACCGAGGTCGCAATCCTCAACGCCAACTACATTGCAAACCGGCTCGATCCGCATTTCCCGGTGCTCTACAGGAACGCCAAGGGCCGCGTCGCACATGAGTGCATCGTCGATCCGCGCCCGCTCAAGGCGACCTCTGGCGTCACCGTCGACGACATCGCCAAGCGGCTGATCGACTATGGTTTCCACGCGCCGACCATGAGTTTCCCGGTCGCGGGCACGCTGATGATCGAGCCGACCGAATCGGAATCCAAGGCGGAGCTGGATCGCTTCTGCGACGCCATGATCGCGATCCGGAGCGAGATCACCGAGATCGAGATCGGCCGCTGGAAGGTCGAGGCGTCACCGCTGCGCCACGCCCCGCACACCGTGCACGACATCGTCGACGATGCCTGGGACCGCGCCTACAGCCGCGCCACCGGCTGTTTCCCGGCAAGCACGTCGCGCACGGACAAATACTGGTGCCCCGTCGGCCGCGTCGACAACGTCTACGGCGACCGCAACCTGGTGTGCTCGTGCCCGCCGGTGGAGGACTACGCGCAAGCCGCGGAGTAGCGTCAATGGCGTCGAGCAGGCGCACCCGCGCTTTCGTGTGTGGTTCTTACTTCTTGCGAAGGACATCCCAATGCAACGTGAGAATGCCCGCAAAAGCTCCCATGATGAGCAAGAAAAAGATCATCAGGATTGAATATTTGCGTGTGCGCCTGGCTCGCCCCGTTTGAACGAAAAACATCACCTGCCTCCCGTCAAGTCAGCGAGACTTGGCCACCGCATACAACACCCCAAACAAAACGGGCGCTGAAGACGTCGGCAACTCAACGTCCGCAGCACCCGTCTGTCGCGTTTCAGACCCGATCAGCCTGAAGCGTCGATTTCTTAGGTGAGCATGATCTCTTCGGAAAACCGGTACCCACGTTTCCGGATCATGCTCTATTCGTCGGCCGGCTCCTCGCCGTCGGCGTCCCGCTCGGCGGGACCGGCGAGGATCTGCTCGGCGATCAGGCCGGAGTTCTGGCG
>DAIMKE010001116.1:0-2795 GCA_036721875.1 Bradyrhizobium sp.
TTCCAGAGCTTGGACATGTAGGCGTAGCACTCGTCCATCTCGCGGCGGCGCTCTTCGGCGCTGGCGACGATGCCGCTTTTTGGCAGCGCGGTCGAGACATCCGACCAGCGCGTCAGCTTGCGCCGCTCTTCCCAGGGGAAGTCGAACAGGGTCGCCAGCATCTGCGTCGTCAGCTCGATCGAGACGCGCTCGACGAAGTTGAAGGTCTCGTTGCGCGGCAGATTGTCGAGCACCTTCTGCGAACGCTCGCGGATCAGCTTTGCCAGTTCGTCCAGGTGCGTCGGCGTGAACATCGGCGACACCGTCTTGCGCTGCGCCGAGTGTCGTGGCTGGTCCATCGCGATGAAGCTTGGATAGTCGTAGCCCGGCGGCACGTCGCGGATCGAGATTCCGCCGAGCGTGGAGTCGGACGAGAAGATGCCGTGATTGGTGTCGACATGCATGATGTCGTTGTACTTGGTGACAGACCAATAGGGCTCGATCGGCGCGTTGGTGCAGTAGTGCACCGGCTCTTCCTTGCGCAGCCGTTCGAACCATGGCCAAAGCGTGTCGTTCTGGAACAGTTTCGGCGCGCCGGGATGAAAATCCTTCAGCGGCGTCGAATAGGCTTCCTCGCGTGCAGCGCGCAAAAGCTCTTGTTTGTCGGCTCTGACGGCGGTCTGGACGTTCATTGTTCCATCATCCCGGATGCTGGGGCTCAATTGCCAGGAATTTAGCCGGTAGTTCAGCCCGCGATTCGGACCGGCAGGGTCTCGTAGCCCTTGATGAAGCTGGAATACACCCGCTTGGGTTCATCGACCACCTCAATATTTCCGAACCGCTTGAGGATTTCTTCCCAAATGATCTTGAGCTGCAGCTCCGCCAGCCGGATGCCGACGCAGCGGTGGATGCCGAAACCGAAGGAGATGTGGGTACGCGGCCGGGCGCGGTCGATGATGAAGTCGTAGGGGCGCTCGATCACGTCCTCGTCACGATTGCCCGAGACGTACCACATCACGACCTTGTCGCCCTTTTTGATCTGCTTGCCGCGGAATTCGATATCTTCGAGTGCGGTGCGGCGCATATGCGCCAGCGGCGTCTGCCAGCGGATCACCTCCGGCACGAAGCTGTCGATCAAAGCAGGGTTGTCGCGCAGCTTGCGATACTGATCCGGATTCTTGTTCAGCGCGTAGATGCTGCCCGAGAGCGTATTGCGGGTGGTGTCGTTGCCGCCGACGATCAGCAGGATCAGATTGCCGAGGAAATTCTTCGGGTCCATGTCGCGGGTGGCGTCGCTGTGCGCCATCATCGACAGCAGGTCGCTCTTCGGCGGCTGGCTGATGCGTTCCTTCCAGAGTTTCGCGAAATAGGTCGCGCATTCCATCAGTTCGGCCTGGCGTTCGTCTTCCGTCGCGACCAGGCCGCCGGGGCCCGGCAGCGTGGTCGCGACGTCGGACCAACGCGTCAGCTTGCGGCGGTCTTCCCAGGGGAAGTCGAACAGCACGGCGAGCATCTGCGTGGTGAGCTCGATCGAGACCTGGTCGACCCAGTCGAACACGTCGTTGACTGGAAGATTGTCGAGGCATTCGGCGGAACGCTTGCGGATGTTGATCGCGAGCTGGTCGAGATGCGTCGGCGTGAACATCGGCGCCACGGTCTTGCGCTGCGCCGAGTGGCGCGGCTGGTCCATGGCGATGAAGCTTTCGCGGCGCAGGTCGGGCGCGATGTCGCGGATGGTGATGCCGCCGAGGGATGCCGCCGACGAGAACACCGAATGATTGGTCTCGATGTCCATGATGTCGTTGTATTTGGTGACCGACCAATACGGCCCGAACATCGAGTCCTTGCAGTAGTGCACCGGCTCTTCGCGGCGCAGCCGGTCGAAATAGGGCCAGAACGTATCGGTCTTGAACAGTTCGGGATGGCTGACGTCGAAATCGTCGAGCGGAATCGACTGCGCCTTTTCGCGCGCGGCGCGTTGCTGCGACTCTCCGGCGAGATCGATGGTTCCGTGCATGGACGGCTCTCCCTGACTGTTTCCCGCGCCGAAGCAGGCCGGGGATGTTTTACCCTATTACATCCCGAGCTGCGCGCCGGCGCAAGGGCGAGTTGGACGTATTTGGCCGCATCGAGGCTGCGGTCTTCGAACGATCAGGCTATGCGTTTTCCTGACGCGAGCCGTGTCCACTTCGCGCGAAAACGCTATAAGGCTCTCAGAAACAACGCCCAATGTTGCCGGGAGGCGGCCATGATTCCCAACGCCAACAGGATGTTCAACTTCGACCTCGGCGAGACCGCGGATGCGATCCGCGAGACGGTGCATGCGTTCTCGCAGAACGAAATCGCGCCACGTGCCGCCGAGATCGACCGCAGCAATCAATTCCCGCGCGATCTCTGGCCCAAGATCGGTGCACTTGGCCTGCACGGCATCACCGTCGAGGAGGAGTATGGCGGGACGGGCCTGGGCTATCTCGAGCACTGCATCGCGGTGGAGGAAATGTCGCGGGCCTCAGCCGCAGTCGGCCTGTCGTACGGCGCGCATTCCAACCTCTGCGTCAACCAGATCCGCCGCAACGGCAATGAAACACAGAAGCGGAAATATTTGCCGAAGCTGATTTCGGGCGAACATGTCGGCTCGCTGGCGATGTCCGAACCGGGCGCCGGTTCCGACGTGGTCTCGATGAAGACCCGCGCGGAGAAGAAGGGCGACCGCTTCGTCCTCAACGGCAACAAGATGTGGATCACCAACGGCCCGGTGGCCGATACGCTTGTTGTGTATGCCAAGACCGATCTCAACGCCGGCCCGCGCGGCATGA
>DAIMKE010001117.1:0-2782 GCA_036721875.1 Bradyrhizobium sp.
CTGCAGAGAACAGGACGTCGGTACCCCACGCCGTCTTGATCTTGTACTTCCTCGCCAGCTCGTAGGATCTGGCTATGCCGGGCCAGACCTCATCCGCCTTGGCTCGCTGGATGGAGCCTACAGGAAAGCCCAGCCTCAAGTCCTCGGGGAGAGGCTGCATACTCAGCCAAACGCCCTTCTCCGCCATCAGTTTCGCTGTTGCGTCGTCCATCAGGAAGCCGTGTTCGATACACTTCACCCCAGCCGCAATGGCTCCCCGAATCGCATCAGCCGTAAAGGCATGCGCAGCGACGTACGTGCCCCAGTTCTGAGCCGCTTCAACGGCGGCGCGTATTTCGGGTTCGGTGAACGTGGTCACGTCGATCGGACTGAAGGGTGACGAGACGCCGCCGCCTGCGGTCAGTTTGACCTGCGAGGCGCCCTGCATGAGCTGTTCGCGCGCACGTACGCGCACCTCGTCGGGGCTGTCCGCTACAATCGCGCCGCCGATCTGCTCCATGCGCGTGAGCATGCCGCCGACCGTTCGCGGCAGATCGGTCAGTTGCCGGAAATCTCCATGCCCGCTGGTGATCGTGATCATGGCGCCGGATGGATAGATCCGCGGGCCCTTGACGATGCCGTCATCGATGGCGCGCTTGAGACCGAACACCGGTCCGCCGACGTCACGGACCGTGGTGAAGCCGCGCATCAGCGTGTCGGTGGCTTCTTCGCCGGCCACGAGATTGTTGTAGCCGACATCGCCGAAAGCCTGCTGCGGCGTCACGCGCGCCAGCATCGCGTGCCAATGATTGTCGATCAGGCCGGGCATCAGCGTGCGGCCGCCGCCATCGACGATCGTCGTGGTCGCGCTTCGATCGACCGGGATAGGGGTGCGCGAGATCGTTTCGATCAAATTGCCGCGAACCAGCACGTTGGTCGGTTCGGACAGCGATGTGCCCCGGCCGTCGAATACCCTGACATTGTTGAACAGCGTGACCGCGCCGCTGGCCTGCTGCGCTTGCGCCGCACCGAGTGAAAAAACCAGCGCGCAGATAGGTGTCGCCGACAGAAATCCGCGGAGAAACATGGAGACCATTCAACCCTCCAACTCAGGTATTCAGCTTTAACGCACTTTGAACGGCGCGACGTCGATCCCGGCGCCCTTCAGCGCCTGGCGTACCCCGCGCGCGATGTCGACTGCGCCCGGCGTATCGCCGTGAATGCACACGGTATCGGTGCGCATCTTGATCGCCTTGCCGGAGACCGACACCACCGCACCGTCCTGCACCATCCGCACCACGCGGTCGGCGATCTCCTTCGCGTCATGCAGCACGGCGCCCGGCTTCTTGCGCGACACCAGCGAGCCGTTGTCCTCGTAGGCACGGTCGGCGAACACCTCGTGCACCATCGGCAGGTTGGCGGCCTCGCCGGCATTCACCAGCTTCGAATTGGCGAGCACGACAAAGATCAGATTCGGATCGACCGCCTTGATGGCGTTGGCGATGGCCCGCGCCGTCATGTCGTCCTCGCAGGCAACGTTGGAAATGGCGCCATGGGCCTTGACGTGGGTGACCTTGTAACCGGCAGCGGTCGCAATCGCCTGCAG
Source organism: Bradyrhizobium sp. (assembly GCA_036721875.1). Lineage (GTDB taxonomy): Bacteria > Pseudomonadota > Alphaproteobacteria > Rhizobiales > Xanthobacteraceae > Bradyrhizobium. Next base: position 1,586 of record DAIMKE010001117.1, read on the forward strand.
CGCGCCGATCTGGTAGGCGACCAGGTTTTCGATCTCGGAAGATGTCAATCCCGGGACCGGCCGCCGGCCGAAGCCGTGCAGATCGCGATAGCCGGGGTGGGCACCAACGCTGACGCCGCGCGCTTTCGCAAGCTCAACGGTACGGCGCATGATGTCGGCGTCGCCGGCGTGAAAGCCGCAGGCGACGTTCACCGAGGTCGCTAGTTCGATCATCGCGGCGTCATTACCCATCTCCCATGCGCCAAACCCTTCGCCGAGATCGCAATTGAGATCGATGGTCGTCATGACGTTGCTCCGCTTCTTGTGGATTTCTTGACCTTCAGTCCGGCCCGGATACATCGGCCGCTACTGCATGCCAGGTTCCGGCATCGACCGCGTTGACGGCGTGGCCGGCGACATTGGCATCGTGCAGCGCATCCACGTTGAGATCAACGCTTGCTATATCGCGCAGCCGGTCGGGCAGGGTGCGCAGCAGTTGTGCAAATTTGCGGGTCTCTTCTTGCGCTTCCGCCATGCTGACGGCCTTGAAGCGAAAGGGGCGGCCGGCCTGGATTTGCGCGAACCGACCGAAGTCGGCCGAGATCACGGTCGCAAGCTTGGGATAGCCGCCGCTGGTGCCGCGATCCGGCATCAGCACGATCGGCTGGCCATTACCGGGCACCTGGATACTGCCGTTGACGGTGCCGTCGGAGACGATGTTGTGGCCGTGGAGGTGCTTGAGGACGGGCCCCTCGAGCCGGTAGCCCATGCGGTCGCTGGTCGGCGAGACCTTCCATTCGCTGTCGATAAACAGCCTTTTGGTTTCGTCGGCGAATTCGTCGTCCTGCGGACCCCATACCACCCGGATCGGCGCGTCGGCCGCGGTCGGCAGCTCGATCCGCCGTTCCGCCGCGCCGCTGGCGTCCGTCGTCTGCAATTCGTCACCCGCCTGCAATGGTCGCGGGTAGGGACTGCCGAGACCTGCGCGGGCGTTCACGGCGAGGCTGCCGAACATCGGCTCGCCGGCAATGCCGCCTTCGATCGCGAGATAGCTGAACGCACCAACGCGGGCAAAGCCGAGTGTCAGCGTTTCGCCGTCGGCGAGGGTTGCCGAAGTATCTGATACCATGGAGCGGCCAGCGATATCGGCGTTGCGCGAAGCGCCTGCGAGCGCGATGCGCACGCCGCCGCGTGCCGTAAAGCTTGCGCCGAACGGGC
>DAIMKE010001118.1:0-2781 GCA_036721875.1 Bradyrhizobium sp.
ACGCTTCGTGAGTTTGAGGATCGCGTCAACATGGACACCGAGGCTCGCGCCAGGTGGATACCCGACGAAGACCTGATCGACGCCGAGCCACTTCCGCGCATTCCGTGAGATAAACCATCATGAGCCTACAAGGAATTAAATCAACGACTATTACCTTGGCGGACGGGCCGAACGATCTTCGCCCCGTGCTCTCGGGCCTCGCCGAGGGACGCCCCGATCTTGTCAAGCTTCTCCCGTCAATAACCTCGTTGTGGGAGGAGACTTACGAGTTGTCCCCGGAGGGGGTAACGGCCATCGCCGAAGCCATATCGCGTGGATTACCCTGAGGAAGTGAAGCGCAACTGCGCTTAAATCCCCATGGCGTATTGCAGCCCCGGCATCATCAGCTCTGCCGTGCTCGCCTGCCCCGCTATCGTCTTGTGGACAGCATCGTTCGATCGCGTGTATCCCGCCGCATCAGAAGCAGCCTTGCTGGTCCAGCCCGGTGCTGATCGCAGGTTGAACACAGCGCACCCCTTGGAGATGCAGCTTGCAATGATCGCGTCGATATAAGCCTGCTGGTTGGCGGTGTTGCCAACGCTTCCGCTGTCGAACGGCGGCACGACGAAAATGAAATCCGAGTTCGCGGCCTTGATCGCGTCGATATAGGTCTCTGCCTGGGTCTTTACAGTCGAGACTGCGACGCCAACAGCACGCCATGAGTTGACAACGCCGATATCGCCCATGACGACATCAGGCGGGAACAACGCCAGTTGCCGCAGCCGGCCTGACGACGGAGACCCGGTGTTGTCGATCATGCCGGAGACGGTCCCGCCAGACGCGGCCCATTGCCTGATCGTGATTTCCTTGCGGGTGTTGTCGTAGCAATCGATGCCGTAGATCCGGACGAATCCGGCAGACCATGAAAGGTTGACCGTGTGAGCGGCGACGCTACCGAGCGATCCAGTGGCGCGGACGATGGTGTTCAGGCCAGCCGTGGTAAGAAGGGTATTCGAGCCGCCGTCTGCGTTCCAATTGAACGCGCGGCCTGCGGTGCTGTCCTGATAGTATATTTCGGCGAAGTTGGTGTTCTGCTGTGGCGTAAATCTGAACGTGCCCGCCGCCGTTGGAAACTCCAGCTCGCTGCCGCCCTGACACGGAACAGCAGTCACTCCCGATGTGGCCGATCCGGTCGATGCGCAACGGCTATCGCGGCTCATATAGTCCGCGAAATTTGTCCCCGAGATGCCGTACCAATTGTTGGCCCCAGACGCGATGCCATCAGCGCGGTATAGCGTCGCTTGCTGCTCAGCCACCGAGAGCGGATATTGCGAATTGTAGGGCGATGCGCCTTCGTCCACGCCGCGGTCCACGCTGCTCCCGGTCCATACCTTGACCATGTTGCGCGTGCCGGCCTGCATGGCCTGGAATCCGGCGAGCACCTTCGTGGTGGTCGCGGGTGTCAGGTTTATCCAGTACGGGAGACCAGCTCTCCCAAGAGACCCGAGCGCCCCAAACCCACGGCCCATTGCGCCGAGTTTTCCAAAGCTCATTCAGTTGCTCCAAACAGCAAAAAGCCGCCCGAAGGCGGCTGTGATAGGTCGGATGTTGTGTGTGGTTAGCGGCGTCGCATTCGTGCGGTCGCCAGCTCAAATTCGAGCTTATCGGCGAGGCTTTCCGAAAGGCGCCAGCGCTGGCAGGAGTGGTCTCCAGGCCCAAGCATCAATGTAATCTCGCGATCAACGACGGTTACGGAAGCGACCACAGCCACCGTTATGCTGCGGTCTCCAGTGGAGGGCAAATCGGCTCTCCCTTCGAGTCCAGCTTGCAGTTCGGACCCGCTTGCATCAGGACCGAATAGTGGTCGTGATGCGTCCCGTTCAATGATGGTGTCTTGATCCAACCTGCCGCCTCCCAGACGTGCGCGAAACCGTGAGGAACGTATTTGAAGAAGCTAATTCCATCGCTCAAAGCGCCTTCCTCCAATATAGGGAGTTCTCAAAGGCCCACCTTGTTTCAGGCTCAAAGAGCTTGAACCCGGCACGAATGAAGTTGTTCGCAGAGTATACCGTGTTCGTGCATTCCGAAACAAGATGCGTCCAGCCGATTGCACGTGCTTTTTGTTCGCGTGCCCGAAAAAATCTGAGTTGGAGACCTCTCCCGCGATGCCCCGCAGTGACACCAGCGCGTTTCAGATATCCAACATTCTTGTAGCGCTGAGATGGCACCATGCCGGCGAATCCAACCGGCTCTTTGTCCAGATAGGCAAGCCACCAATAGCAATGGAAGCCGTCAAGCTCATCGTCCGTCAGATCGGGGAAAGTTGGCGTCTCTCGGTTAAACGCCCTGATCGTTTCCGCTATCTCATCGTCAGATGCATCCACCTCTCGAATGCGATAGGTCATGTCACCTTCATCCCCGAGAACCAGCCGCCGCAATCACAGCACTGGAAGCGGTAATACTTACTGCTCAGCTTCACAGCGATGCCGCGGCGCTGCGTGTTCTCGCTTCCGCACTTCGGGCATCCTGGCTTGTCCTGATACGCCTTGTAGAGGTTGACGTTCGGATGATTGGGCATCCAAGGCTTCACCCGCTCATAGACTCGAGCGAGCAGCTCCGTGTCCTGCTTGCAATAGCGACGCATGGTCGACCATGCCTTTGGATCGCCGTCCTCAACGCAACCGCGCCACAGGGCCGCACCCGTGTTAGGGATCTTGCGGCCCTCGTTGAGGTAACGACCGATATTGTCCAGTTTGTTACTGTCGAACTTGAAGGCCCTGCGCGCAGCCTTTAGCGTGTCGA
>DAIMKE010001119.1:0-2777 GCA_036721875.1 Bradyrhizobium sp.
CTCGGTAAGCAAGGCGGCGGCGATGATCGGCAGCGCCGAATTCTTGTTGCCGGACGGCTCGATCGTGCCCGAAAGCCGGTGGCCGCCTTCAACGATGTATTGAATTGGCGCCACGAGTGCTCGATGCCTCACACGTCGACGTTGGCGCTGAGCGAATTATCCTGGATGAACTCGCGGCGCGGCTCGACCACATCGCCCATCAGCTTGGTGAAGATGTCGTCGGCCTCATCGACCTCCTTGATCTTCACCTGCAGCAGCGAGCGTTCGTTGGTGTCGAGCGTGGTTTCCCAGAGCTGACCGGGGTTCATCTCGCCGAGACCTTTGTAGCGCTGTAGCGCGACACCCTTGCGGCCGGCGTCGGTCACCGCCTCGAACAGGCTGACCGGCCCGTGGATTGCGGTTTCCGCATCCTTGCGACGCAGCACGCCGGTCTTCGGATAGGCCTCCTGAAGCCTGGCGGCGTAATCGTCGAGCTTGCGCGCGTCGGCGGAGCCGAGCAGCGCGTCGTCGATCATGGCGACTTCCCTGACACCGCGGATCGTGCGCTCGAAGAAGAAGCCTTCGCCTTCGGTGAAGCGTCCGGTCCAGCCGCGCTCGACCTCGTCGGCCAGCGCATCGAGGCGCTTGGCGATGTAGTCGGCGGCCGCATTGGCGGTCGCGATGTCGCTGGTGATCTTCGGGCTCAGGACGCCGGCGATCGCGGCCTGCTCGACCACCTTGCGGTTATAGCGGCTGTGCAAATTGTTCAGGATGCCGCGGATGACGCGCGCGTCCTCGACCAGCGACAGCAGATCGCGGCCGGCTCGGTCCGAGCCGGTCGCCGGCTTGAAGACACAGTCGTCGAGGCCTGTCGAAATCAGGTAATCTTCCAGCGCGCGCTCGTCCTTCAGGTACTGCTCGGACTTGCCGCGTGTCACCTTGTAGAGCGGCGGCTGCGCGATATAGAGATGGCCGCGGTCGATCAGTTCGCGCATCTGCCGGTAGAAGAAGGTCAAAAGCAGCGTGCGGATATGGGCGCCGTCGACGTCGGCGTCCGTCATCACGATGATCTTGTGGTAGCGCAGCTTGTCGGCCGAGAAATCGTCGCTGATGCCGGTACCGAGCGCGGTGATCAGCGTGCCGATCTGCTCGGAAGATAGCATCTTGTCGGTGCGGACGCGCTCGACATTGAGGATCTTGCCGCGCAGCGGCAGCACCGCCTGGAATTCGCGGTTGCGGCCCTGCTTGGCGCTGCCGCCTGCCGAGTCGCCCTCGACGATGAAAAGTTCGGACTTGGCGGGGTCCTTTTCCTGGCAATCGGCGAGCTTGCCGGGCAGCGAGGAAATGCTGAGCGGGCTCTTGCGGGTCAATTCGCGCGCCTTGCGCGCGGCCTCGCGCGCGGCAGCGGCCTGGATCACCTTGCCGACGATGATTTTCGCTTCGCTCGGATGTTCCTCGAACCACGCCGCCAGCGCTTCGTTGAGGACGTTCTCGACGACGGGGCGCACTTCCGAGGACACCAGCTTGTCCTTGGTCTGCGAGGAGAATTTCGGGTCCGGCACCTTCACCGAAAGCACGGCGGTGAGGCCTTCGCGGCAATCGTCGCCGGTCAGCGCGATCTTTTCCTTTTTCGCGTTGGCCTCGGCGTAGCCGTTGACCTGGCGCGTCAGCGCGCCGCGGAAGCCCGCCAGATGGGTGCCGCCGTCACGCTGCGGGATGTTGTTGGTGAAGCACAGGACGTTCTCATGGTAGCTGTCGTTCCACCACAGGGCGGCCTCGACGCCGATGTCGTTCATCTCGGCCCGAACCATGATCGGGGCCGGCACCATCGCCTTCTTGTTGCGATCGAGATATTTGACGAACTCCTCGACGCCGCCGTCGTAGTGCATCGCCTCGCGCTTCTCGACCGCGTGGCGCATGTCCGACAGCACGATGTTGACGCCGGAATTCAGGAACGCGAGCTCGCGCAGGCGGTGCTCCAGCGTCGGGAAATCATATTCGACGTTGGTGAAGGTCTCGGTGGAGGCGAGGAAGGTCACTTCAGTGCCGCGCTTGCCATTGGCATCGCCGACGACCTTGAGCGGGGCGACCGCATCGCCATGCGCGAATTCGATGTAGTGTTCCTTGCCGTCGCGCCAGACCCGGAGCTGCAGCTTGCTCGACAGCGCGTTGACGACGGAGACGCCGACGCCGTGCAGGCCGCCGGAAACCTTATAGGAATTCTGGTCGAACTTTCCGCCCGCGTGCAGCTGGGTCATGATGACTTCTGCCGCGGAAATACCTTCGCCCTTGTGAATGTCGACCGGAATGCCGCGGCCATCGTCGCGCACGGTCACCGAGTTGTCGGCATTGAGAATGACCTCGACGGCGGTGGCATGACCCGCGAGCGCCTCGTCGATCGCGTTGTCGACGACTTCGTAGACCATGTGGTGCAGGCCCGAACCGTCATCGGTGTCGCCGATATACATACCCGGCCGCTTGCGCACGGCGTCGAGCCCCTTCAACACCCGGATCGATTCCGCACCATATTCAACAGGAATGGGATGCTCAGTGTCGGCAGGTGTCTGCCGGGCAGGTTCTGTCATGTGAGGCCTTCGAGGGTGTCCCGAATCAGCCGCGCAAAATGAGGCGCTGATTGATCTATTTGTGCCATGAAAGAGGGACCACGCCTAGCGCAATCTCTCCATCGGCAAGTTATTGAATAAATAGTGGTTTTTTACTCTTTTTCAAGATCTCTGGAGGCCGATTCCGGTAGCTTCGAAAAGCACGATTCGGGAGCTCGTTCCGCAGCCTTGAAG
>DAIMKE010001120.1:0-2776 GCA_036721875.1 Bradyrhizobium sp.
GAGTAGGCGCGCGCAGCAGCGGCTTCTCGCCGACCTTGAGCCCGATCATGGTGAATTCGCCGTTCCGGAAACGAAACGAGGGATCGCGCGTGGTGGTGAAACTGAACAGCGTGTCGGTCCAGTGATGGACGCTGAGAACGCTCTCCTGGTTGAAATTGCTCATCTTGCCGATCCGTCTCGCCTGGAGGTCGATTGCGATGCTCAAATCATTTGTATACGATCGTTCGTATACGAATGAATAATCCAGCTTGATCGGATCGTCAAGCCGGGCAGAATGTCCGGCGAAGGTATTGAACCAAAAGGAAAAACCATGGCCCACGATGCACCCCAGGCGACCGGTCCGAGCAAGCTGGTGATCCGCAATATCGGGCTGCTGCTGTCGGGGGCACTGGAAAAGCCGATCCTGGACGGCGATACGATCGTGGCCGAGAACGGCAAGATATCGGCCATTGGCCGATTCAAGGACGTCAATACCGAGGGTGCCACCACCGTCGTCGATGCCAACGGCACCACCGTCGCCCCCGGCCTGATCGACAGCCACGTCCATCCCGTTGCCGGCGACTGGACGCCGCGGCAGAACCAGTTCAACTGGATCGACAGCTACCTCCACGGCGGCGTCACCACCATGATCTCGGCAGGCGAAGTGCATATGCCAGGCCGGCCGCGCGACGTGATCGGGCTGAAGGCAATGGCGATCTTCGCCCAGCGCGCCTTCTGGACGCTGCGCCCCGGCGGCGTGAAGGTGCATGCCGGCGCGCCGGTCATCGAATGCGAAATGGTCGAGGACGACTTCAAGGAATTGGCCGCCGCCGGCGTCAAGCTGCTCGGCGAAGTGGGCCTCGGCGGCGTCAAGGACGGACCGACTGCGAGGAAAATGGTCGGCTGGGCGCGCAAGTATGGCATCCAGAGCACGATCCACACCGGCGGGCCATCGATCCCCGGATCCGGGCTGATCGACAAGGACGTGGTGCTGGAAGCCGACACCGACGTGGTCGGCCATATCAATGGCGGGCACACGGCGCTGCCCGACGACCAGATCCGCTGCATCTGCGAAGGCTGCAAGCGCGGGCTGGAGCTGGTTCACAATGGCAACGAGCGCTCGGCCCTGTTCACGCTGCGCATCGCCCGAGAGATGGGCGACCTCAACCGCGTCATCCTCGGCACCGACGCGCCGGCCGGCTCCGGCGTGCAGCCGCTCGGCATCCTGCGCATGGTGTCGATTCTGTCTTCGCTCGGCGACCTGCCCGCCGAACTCGCGTTCTGCCTGGCGACCGGCAACACCGCACGCATGCGCGAGCTCGATTGCGGCATCATCGAAGTGGGCCGCTCCGCGGACTTCGTCCTGATGGACAAGGCACAGCATTCGCCGGGCAAGAACATCCTCGAAAGCGTGCAACTCGGCGACCTGCCCGGCATCGGCATGACGATCATTGACGGCATCGTCCGCACCCAGCGCAGCCGCAATACGCCTCCGGCTGGCAAGGTTCCGGAGATCATCAGCGGGCATTGACGTTGCGACAGCCTCAGGCCCGTTCGTCTGCCCGGTTCCGGGCATGAGGTCCGAGTCCCGGATCGGTTGAACCAGGACGCTTGCCCAGCGACTCATGCTCGTAGGCACCGTTACGCTGGCACCATCCGGCACGGAACCAGTGCGCGATTGCTTGCCGCCCGCAGGCGATGTTACGCTAAGGGCGCTGGAAAGATTGTTTGCCTCATTCTGTTCAAGCAGTTTGGGAGCCAATCCTGGCCATGGCCCAGATTCGCGACATCAAGTCGGGACGAAACGGTGAGCCAACGCGTGGTGAGCCCACACGCGAGCCGACGCCGCGGCGCCTTGCGGCGATCGTGGCCGGCGATATCTCCGGCTACAGCCGCCTGATGCAGATCGACGAGGAAGGGACGCACAACCGCGTCAAGCGGATCGAGCGCGACCTCATCGAGCCCACCATCCGGGAACACCACGGCAAGCTCGTCAAAACCACCGGCGACGGCTTCATCGCCATCTTCGACAGCCCCGTCGAGGCCGTCCGCGCCAGCATCGTGATTCAGCAAAATGTGATCGGCCGCAATGCGTCGCTACCCAAGCATCACTGGATCGAGTATCGGATCGGCGTCAATCTCGGCGACGTCATCATCGAAACCGACGACGTCTATGGCGACGGCGTCAACATTGCCACGCGGCTCGAGGGCATCGCCCGCCCCGGTGAAGTCTTCATCTCCGGCGGCATCTACGAGCAGATAAAGAACAAGCTGGTTTGCGGATACGAGTCGCTCGGTGATCGAAAAGTCAAGAACATCACCGATCCGGTGCGCGTCTACCGCGTGCTTCCCGATCCGTCGGCCCTTCAGGAAAATCGGAAGCGTCGCGAAACCATCCTGATCGGCCTGCTAAGCCTTGCATTGTTGGTCATTGCGGGCGGTGCCCTCTGGTACATGCTGGTGCCCTCACGCAAGCTTGTTGATCAGGCGTCGGCGCCGGTCTCATCTCCTGCGCCGAGGGCGCCCGCGCCGGTCGCGAGTGCTCCACCACGCCAGCCCATTCCCACTCCGACGATGGCACCAATCCAACAGAAAACGGCCGTTCAGCCTGCTCCGTCTCCGGCACCGAAACAGGCGGCGCCACCAGCGCCAGCCGCTTCTCCAGCCACGCCGGCGAGCCAACCACCCGCGCAGGCGGCCGCTTCGATTCCAGAACCTGAAATGATTTCGCTCCGAGGCGGCAGCTTCGCCATGGGCAGCAACGAAGACGCTTCGGAGAAGCCGGTCCGTCAGGTGA
>DAIMKE010001121.1:0-2774 GCA_036721875.1 Bradyrhizobium sp.
TTCTTCTTCGGCTTTGCCGCGATGCAGATCCCGTGCGGCTTCCTGTTCGACCATTTCGGCCCGCGGCGGACGGTAGCCGGCATGCTCATCCTCGCCACGACGGGAGCGGCCATCTTCACGCTGGCGCCGACCTGGCCGGTCCTGCTCACCGGCCGCGTGCTGATGGGCGCCGGCTTCGGCGTCATGCTGATCGGCAGCATGGTGGTGATCTCACGCTGGTTTCCGCCGGATCGCTTTTCCACGCTCACCGCCATGGTGCTCTCCATCGGCCTTCTCGGCAATCTGATCGCCACCACGCCGCTGGCCTGGGCCTCCGAAGCCGTCGGCTGGCGCGTCGTGTTCGGCGCCGTCGTCATCTTCATCGCGCTCGCAACCGTCGCCGTCTGGCTGGTGGTGCGCGACGCGCCGCCCGGCCATCCCTTTCTGGACCGGACGCCGGAGACGCCGCGCCAGATGTTGCAAGGCCTCGGCGAGGTGTTGAGCAATCCGCGCCTGCGGCCGATTCTGGCGATGAACTTCTGCAATTATGCCTGCACGTTCACCGTGCACGGCTTGTGGGGCGGCCCGTTCCTGCGCGAAGTGTACGGCCTGACGCCGATCGAGGCCGGGAACGTCCTGCTCGCCGCCGTCGTCACTTACCAGTTCGGCATCGTATCCTTTGGCCCGCTGGATCGCATTCTTGACACGCGCAAGTGGATCGCGGTCGGCGGCACGTTGGCCACCATCTCGATGCTGGCGATCCTGGCGCTCGCGTCGCATCCCCCGGTGTGGGTGCCGATCGGCGCCATTCTCGGCATGGGCTTCTTCAGCGCCGCCAGCACCATGGTGATGACACATGGCCGTGGTATTTTTCCGGACCGGCTGATCGGCCGCGGCGTGGCGACCATCAACACCGCCGTGATGTTCGGTGTCGCCTGCATGCAGACGCTTTCCGGCATCATCATCGGCGCTTTCGAGCCGCTTGCCGACGGCGCGCGCACGGAAAGCGCCTACCGCGCGCTGTTCGGCGTGCTCACCGTGGTGCTGATCATCGCGGTGGCTATCTACAGCCGCTCGCAGGACATCAAGCCCAGCGACGAAATGCGCGCCCGCCGGAACCAGCACAAAGCTTGAGCTTCACGCGCAGATGTACTTCTGTGGCGGCAATGTCGTCGGCAGGGAATCATACAGTATGAAGGAATATCGATGAGCATCGGATTGATGGCGCTGCTCGACGATGTCGCGGCGATCGCAAAGATGGCCGCAGCTTCCCTCGACGATGTGGCGAGCCAGGCCGCCAAGGCGGGCGTAAAGGCGGCCGGTGTCGTCATCGACGATACCGCGGTCACGCCGGGTTACGTGATCGGATTTGCCGCAAAACGCGAATTGCCGATCGTGGGCAGGATCGCCGCGGGATCGCTCCGCAACAAGCTCCTGATCCTGCTTCCCGTCGCGCTGGCGCTCAGCTACTTCCTGCCCTGGACGATCACGCCGCTGCTGATGCTTGGCGGCGCCTATCTCTGCTACGAGGGCGTGGAGAAAGTCCTCGAAGCCGTCATGCCGCACCAGGCCCACGCGCACGAAGCCCAACTCGGTACCGTGGCGCTGAATGCGAAGACCCTGGAGGACGAGAAGATCGCAAGCGCGATCAAGACCGACTTCATCCTTTCGGCGGAGATCATGGCGATCACGCTGGCGGCGCTTCCGGCGGGAGGCTTCGTAAAGCAGGCGCTGGTGCTGGCGGTTGTTGCGATCGGAATCACCGGTGCCGTATACGGCCTGGTTGCGCTGATCGTGAAAGCCGACGATGTCGGCATCGCGCTTGCCCGGAACGACGGCGGCTCCGTGCTGGCCGGTGTGGGCAGGGGGCTCGGCCGCGCCCTTGTTCGCGGCATGCCGGTGTTCCTGACCATTCTCAGCGTCGTCGGCACCGCGGCCATGATCTGGGTCGGCGGCGGCATCGTGCTGCATGGCCTCGAGGCATACGGCCCGCCGTCGATCGGCGCGGCGGTTCATGCCGCGACCGAAGCTGCGGCGCACGTGCTGCCGGCGGCCTCAGGCCTGCTCGAATGGATCGCCCATGCAGCAATATCGGGCGTGCTCGGGTTGCTGGTCGGCGCGGCGACGATTCCGCTCGTCGGGTTCGCGCTGGCGCCGGCCTGGAAACAGCTCAAGCGTTTGCTGCCTCGCGCTTCCCAAGGCTAGCGCCTCTCGGTTCTGATTGAATCGGAACCGGGCTCCGTTTCCTTCTGACGCGTTTTCTGCACGCGAACCGGTATCCACTTCGCTTGAAAACGCTATAGCAGGTGCCAATGCCCTTCCGTCAACGCGCGGCGTGGTAGACGTCACGCAGGACGTTGGCTTCGAGTTCGAGATCCTCAAGCCGATGCTTGACCACGTCGCCGATACTGATGATGCCGGCCAGCTTGCCGTCGCGCATTACCGGCATGTGGCGTACGCGGTGGTGCGTCATCAGCTTCATCACGCGATTGACGCTCTCGTCCGGGGATACGGTGGTGAGGCCGTGCTGCATGATGTCCTTGACGTGCATCGATCCGGCTTCCCCGCCGTGGCGAGAAAATGCATGGACGATTTCGCGCTCGGAAACGAGGCCGAGAATTGCGTTCTCTCGCGTCACCACCAGAGCGCCGATGTTCTTGGCGCGGAGCCAGTCGGCCGCTCTCTTGACGCTGGCTTCCGGAGCTATCGTTTGGACGTCAGTTCCCTTCAGCTTCAGAATGCTTTCGATGGTCATCGTTTCCTCCCATCGTGTGGACTGGCCGCCTGTCTCATCT
>DAIMKE010001122.1:0-2771 GCA_036721875.1 Bradyrhizobium sp.
AATCAGCCGCTGGGCGCGATCCTGGCCAATGCCGAAACGGCCCAGCTCATGCTGCAGTCACCCGCCCCCGACCTCGCCGAACTGAGGGAGATCGTGGGCGATATCTGGCGTGACGATCGAAGGGCCAGCGAAGTCGTGCGGCGCCTGCGCAGCTTCGTCACCAAGGCTCCCTTTCAAACGCAGAAGTTCGATCTGAACGATCTGGTCGCCGAATCGGTCGAGTTCCTGTCGGCGCATGCGAGATCGCGCGAGATCACGATGCGATGCGAACTCTCGAGGACGCCGCTCCCGTTCTATGGCGATCCGATCCAGTTGCAGCAGGTCGTATCCAACCTCGTTCTCAATGCGATGGATGCCGTTCGGGATATGCCCCGCGCGCAGCGCGCCGTGACGGTGTCGACAAGCCGGCATCGCCGGACGGCCGAGATCCGGGTGGAGGACACCGGACCGGGCGTCCCGCCGGAAGTCGCGTCAAAAATATTCGAGCCGTTCTTCTCGACCAAGGACCACGGCATGGGCATGGGCCTTTCGATCGCCCGCACTATCGTCAAGGCGCATGACGGACAGATCGACGTCGAGAACAGGAATGGTGCGGTGTTTAGAATCAGGCTGCCGTTGATCGGCAAGAATGGCAACGCGCCGGCAGTTGCGGGATCGGTGGGGCAAAGCGGCGCCGATTCCGGGAAATGACTGCAATCGCGAGGCGGTCAATCCATTCCGCGCAGCAGGTAGCGCGGTTCGCCGGGACGACTTCGTGAGCCAAACATCGTCAAATCGAGGACTGCGGGTCCGGCACAGTCGTGAGGCTCAACCGCAGCTTCATTGAACCGGGATAGCATCTTCCGTCAATACTGCAGATCGGGTTGAAGCACGCTTGCGCAGTAACCTCCAGACTAAGCTTCCCAGATCTTCTGCTCGGTCCAGCCCAGTTCCGCGAACTCTGCCGCCCGCAACGGCGCCTCTCCCACCGAGAAGAATTCATCGAGTTGCGGCGGACTCACCGATGTGTCTGAGAGCATCGCATGGGCCTGGCCGCGGTGGTGGATGTCGTGCTGGAACAGATGCAGCAGCAAACGGTCCATCCGCTCGCGCTGGATGGTGGTACCGCGATGGATGGAGACGATGCGCTGCAAGCCGGCAGCGTCGAGCGCTTCGACGATCTTGAGCAGACGCCTGTCGACCGCGGCCTGGGCTTGCTTCAGCGCGGCAACAGTCGAACAGGGCTCCTGGTTCGCCCACGCCGCCGGCCCGAGCGTCCCGCCCTCCATCGCATCGACGTAGAAATGGTCGATGATCAATATGTGATTGAGCGTGGCGCGCAGGCTCGGAAAGAAGCCGGTTCGACGCGCGGTGAATTCGTCCGGCGTGAGCGCAAGACAGGCCGTAAGCAGGCGATGGTTGGCCCAGGCGTTGTTGTACGCCATGGTGCGGAAGGGAAGCAGGTCACTCATTCGAATTGCGGGCTCGTAGCCCGCATGAGCGCAGCGATATGCGGGGAATGATAGCGAAGTCCCGGATGTCGCTGCGCTCATCCGGGCCGTGCTCATCAAGCGCTAGTCTCAAGCCACGGATTGACGACGGGCACCCGGGCCCTTCGGTAATCACTGACGTCGCGCGAGACAACGGTCAGTCCGTGGTCGAGCGCCGTGGCGGCAATGATGAGATCGGGTTGCGAATAGGTATGACGTAGCTTGCGTCCCTCCTCGACCAGGAGGCGCCACTTGAACATCACATCCTCCGAAATCGCGAGCACCCGCTGCTCAAACATGGGACGGACCCTATGGGCCAGCCAGTCACCGAGTTCGGCGCGGCGGCCCGCATCGGAGACCCTTTCGATGCCGAACCTGATTTCGGCAAAGGTAACGACGCTGACATAGAGGCTTTCGAGCGGCTGAGCTGCGATGAAAGCGGCGACCTTGCGCTCCGGCTTCCGGCGACGCAGTTCGGAGAGTACGTTGGTGTCGAGCAGCCAGCCCGTCACACTGAAACCTTTCGGACGGGCATTGGCGTCCGTTCCGGCTCGACATCAATATCGCGATATGGCGACGCCTGCATTGCGTCAATCAAGGCTTTGCCGGAGATGTCCCCCTTGAGGCGCCGGAACTCCTCGGCCGAGATCACCACGACTTCGTCACGGCCGTGAACGGTCACCCGCTGCGGCCCCTCGCTGTGGACGCGTCGCACCAATTCACTGAAACGTGCCTTCGCGTCCTGCAAGAGCCACTTGCCCGTCTTGGCCTTCGGACGGCGAGAAGCTGGCGGGGAAGCCTTTCGGATTCTGGTCATGCTGACCAGAATACCACAACGTGGCGGTAATTCAACCTCAGCAAGTGGGCACGAGCCCCGGCGGAGTACGATAGCAAAAGTCCCGGAAATCCTTCGCACATCCGGCAGCGAGGCGACGAAGCAACCCATCTACCCCTGGAGCGGGCAGACGGATTGCTTCGTACACGATGACGGCTTGGCGATACGCCGTGAGATACCTACTCCGCCGCCTGCTGCGTCGGCGCCTCCAGCACTTCCAGTACTTTCGGCGGCGACATCGGTAGCGCATAGAAGCGCTTGCCGAGCGCGTTGTAGATGGCGTTGGCGACCGCCGCCATGACCGGCACCAGCGGCACTTCGCCGACACCCTTGACGCCTTGCGGGTGTTTCGGGTTCGGCACCTCGACCATGATGCAGTCGAGCATCGGAAGGTCCGAACAAACGGGCATGCGGTAGTCGAGGAAGCCCGGGTTATCGACCTTGCCTTCCTTCGTATAGATGTACTC
>DAIMKE010001123.1:0-2771 GCA_036721875.1 Bradyrhizobium sp.
GAAACCGACCGGGAAGCGCTGTTCAGGCAGTTCCAGGCTTGGGAAGCCGAGCGGGGCGCCAAGGCGCAGGCCCGCGCGCCGACGCCGACGTCGCGGTAAACTTCTTTGCATCCGGGAGAGAATCCAGTGCTTCGGGCCTGATTGCGATCAGACCCGAAGCTCAATCTATTCGGCCGCGTCCTCGGTCTTGATCCCGCGCTTCAATGCCACGCGGGCGGCATCGCGATGTTCCTGCGTGATGTGGCTGGCCACCATGCGAATGGCGGCGGCGAGCACGGCGGCGTCGTCGGTAAATCCGAGCACCGGCAGCACGTCCGGCATGAAGTCGACGGGCAGGACGAAGTAGGCGACGGCGCCAAGCAGCGATGCCTGCACGTGGCGCGGCGTCTGCTTGTCGAAGGCGCAATAGTATGCCGCGAGCAGGTCTTCGGCGAAGGGGAGCTTCGCCGTCACCTGCTTCAGCTTGATCCAGAAGCGTCGGCGCACGCTCTCGGGATCTTCCGCGAGCCGGTCGGCCGGGTCAAAACCCACGGTGTGATCGGACGTTGCCATCGCAGCACTTCCCTCGGATCCGGCGCGGCAGATCGCCGCGGCAAACATGTATCATCTGAGAATTGGGGATGTCCGGCCACCGCCGCAAGATCACGGCGAGACCAACTCAGGCGACGCCGAACTGGCGCGCGATCGCGTTCATGGCCCTGGCCAGATCGATATCGAGCCGTGTGACGCCGCCGGCATCATGGGTCGCCAGCACCACTTCCACCGTCTTGTAGACGTTCTTCCACTCCGGATGATGGTCGTTCTTTTCGGCCACCAGCGCGGCGCGGGCCATGAAGCCGAACGCTTCGTTGAAATCCTTGAAGGTGAATGTCCGTGCAATCGCGTCGCGCCCCGCCGCCTCCGACCATCCCGGCAGTTCCGCAAGGGCCGATTTTCTCGCTTCCGCCGACAGAATTTCCACCATGATCGCCCTCCCATTGGTGCGCGCTACCTTAACACCGAAGGTCTGCTCGGGGATCCCTGCCCCTACCGCACGTCCCGCCCGCCGGTAACCATGACGCAGATGTAATCTCGGTTCGGCGGTAAATTTGGTAGGTTGTCGCTCCAAGCGTGCCCGCAGCGTGAAATTGCACCTCAAACGACAGGTTTTGATGACCGACGGCCACGATCCTGCGGAAAAGCCGGCCCCGCCCCTGCCGCGACCGGCGAAACGACGGCTGACCTTCGTGCTGCTGGCCGGCGTGCTCGCCCTCGTCGGCGCGCTGGCCGCTGGCTATTACTTTGCGATGCGGCCGGTGACGCTGCGGATCGCCGTGGGTCCCGCCAACAGCGACGACCTCAAGGTGGTTCAGAACCTGACGCAGGCCTTCAACAACCAGAAGGGCAGCCTGGTCCGGCTGCGCCCGGTGCCGACGGACGGCGCTGTTGCAAGCGCGAGGCTGCTCGGTGACAGCAAGGTCGATCTGGCCATCATCCGCGGCGACCTCGAAGTGCCGAAAAATGCCCAAGCCGTTGCGACGCTGCGCAAGAACGTGGCGGTGCTGTGGGTGCCGGCGCAGGCGGCCGGCAAGGCCAGGGGCAAGAAGCCAACCCCCGCCATCACGAAGATTTCGCAGCTTGCCGGGCGTCGCATCGGCGTCGTCGGACGCACCGACGCCAATGTCAATCTGCTCAAGGTGGTGCTGCGGCAATACGGCGTCGATCCGGAGAGGGTCGAGATCGTCCAGTTTCCGGCCAGCGAGGCCGCCGAAGCCATCCGCAACCAGCGGGCGGATGCCTATCTCGCGGCAGGACCGGTCAACAGCAAGATCACCGCCGACGCGATTGCGGCCTCGATGCGCGACGGGGGCACGCCCAAATTCCTCGCAATCGATTCGGCCGAGGCCATTGCACAGAACCACCCTGCCTACGAGGCTTCCGAAATCCCTGCCGGAACATTTGGCGGCGCGCCGGGAAGGCCCGAGGAGGAGGTCAAGACCATCAGTTTCGCGCATCACATCGTGGCACGCAGGGGCGTTTCGGAATCGACGGTGGCGATATTCACCCGCCAGTTGTTCGCCATCCGGCAAACGCTGAAGAACGAATTTCCGCTGGCCGCGAAGATAGAGACGCCGGATACCGACAAGGACGCCACCATTCCCGTGCATCCCGGCGCCGCCGCGTTTGTCGACGGCGAGGAGAAGACCTTCCTCGACCGCTACAGCGATTTCATCTGGTGGGGTTTGATGGGGCTGTCGGCGATGGGTTCCGCCGGCGCCTGGTTCGCCGGCTATCTCAAGAAGGACGAGCGCAACGTCAACGTATCGCAGCGCGACCGGCTGCTCGACATGCTTGCCGCCGCGCGCCAATGCGACTCGATGGAAGAACTCGACAAGATGCAGGCGGAGGCGGACGCCATCCTGCGCGACACGCTATCGTGCTTCGAGCACGGCGCGATCGAGGAAGGCACGCTGACGGCCTTCAACATCGCAATCGAGCAGTTCCACAACGCCGTCGCCGACCGCAAGGCGTTGCTGATCAGCATACCGCAAAATCTGCAGCGGGCGGGCGCGCAATTCCGCGCCGCCGGAAACGCCTGATCGGGTAATCGAGCCGTCATCAATCCTTTCTAGGCCTGTCGCGGCCGCGATTGCATCATCGCGCAGGCCCCCAAGGAGTCAGGCATGACGTTCAGGATTTCCCGCGGACTTTCCAGGCGTCGCTTTCTCGCCACCGCTGGTGCTGGCGCCGTCGGCGCGCTCGCGATGCCATATCTGAGCCGCGCGGCAGAC
>DAIMKE010001124.1:0-2769 GCA_036721875.1 Bradyrhizobium sp.
GAACGAGTTCGCGGCGACGATTGCCGCAAAGGTCCGTGCGCTCCCGCCGAAGCCGGAACGGCAAGCGCTTGCGACGGAGGCCGCCCGCCTGCAGCGCGCCATCGCAGACAAGGCTGATGCCGAGCAAGTCGCAGGTATAGCGCGCGGCCTGGCGGCGGCGTTGCTGGCGGCCTACCCAGTGCCGCTGGCGCCGAACAAGGTTCCGGACTTCACACGCGGTGCGACGTTATTCGGCCAGAACTGCGCCGCCTGCCATGGCGAGGCCGGGGACGGCCATGGACCAGATGCCGTCAAGCTTGATACGCCGCCCATCGCGTTCACGGACGCCGAGCGCGCTCGCCAGCGCAGCGTGTTCGCGCTCTACCAGGTGATTACCCAAGGTCTCGACGGAGCCGCGATGCCGAGCTTCGAGGGTCTTCCGACCGATGATCGTTGGGCTTTGGCGTTCTACGCCGGTCATTTCGCCTTCCCCGATCCCGCTGTGGCCGAAGGCGAGCGGCTGTGGAAGCAGGACGCCTCGCTTCGCCGGCTCGTTCCCGATCTGAAGACGCTTGTCGGCACGACGCCCGCAGCGCTCGCGAGCAAGATCGGACAGGACAAGGCCGACGCTCTCATGGTTTATTTGCGTCGTCATCCCGAGGCGATCACGCAGCAGCAGGCCGGATCGCTGTCCCTGGTGCGCAGCCGCCTGACCGAGAGCCTTGCCGCCTATCGTGCGGGAGACCGCCAGCATGCGGGCGAACTGGCCTTGTCTGCCTATCTCGATGGATTCGAGACGGTCGAACCGACGCTGGGCGCGCGTGATCGTACGCTTATGGAGCGGATCGAGGGCGCGATGGGCGACTACCGCGCCGCTATCCAGAGCGGAGAAAATGCCGATGCGCTCGCCGATCGCGTGCAGGTCCTCGACGAACTTTTTGACGATGCGGAGGCATCGCTTTCCCCGGACGCCGCGAGCGGCCTGTCAACGTTTCTCGGGGCGGCGACGATCCTGCTGCGCGAGGGACTGGAAGCGCTGCTGATCGTGGTTGCGATGATCGCCTTCCTCCGCAAGGCCGAACGGACGGAGGTCATGCCCTACGTCCATGCGGGTTGGGTGGGTGCGCTCGTCGCCGGCTTCGTGACCTGGGTCGTCGCGACCTGGGTGATCGGGATCAGCGGCGCGAGCCGGGAGCTGACGGAGGGGTTCGGGTCGGTCTTCGCCGCTGTCGTCCTGCTCTCGGTTGGCATCTGGATGCACGGCAAGGCACAAGCCGACCAATGGCAGCGCTACATTCGCGAAAAGATGGCGAAGGCGTTGTCCGGCAGTTCGGCCTGGTTGCTGTTTGGGCTTGCTTTCATCGTCGTCTATCGAGAAGTGTTCGAGACGATCCTCTTCTACGCGGCGCTGTGGAGCCAGGGAAACGGCGCTACGGTACTCGCCGGAGCACTGAGCGCGTGCGCGGCGCTGGCGGTCATCGCGTGGGCCATGCTGCGCTATAGCCGCCGGCTGCCAGTCGGCAAGTTCTTCAGTTACAGTTCGTGGCTCATGGCGGTTCTGACGGTCGTGCTGGCCGGCAAGGGTATCGCCGCCCTGCAGGAGGCCGGCATCGTCAGCATCGCGCCGCTACGCTCGGTGCCACGCATCTCGTTGGTTGGTCTATTCCCAACCATGCAAACGATCGCGGCGCAGGTACTCATGACGGCGGCTGTAGCTATTGGCTTCGCCCTCAATCGGCGAAGGGCCGCATAGGATGGAGCCTTGGGAGTGGCAGTGGGCAGGATGACAAAGCTGCCTGAATTGTGGACCGGCCGGCCCGTTGACACGTCAGGCCGCGCGGTGCCTTCAGGCTAAAGATAACAGACAGATGCAGCACCCGCCGCTTTAAGCCATGCATATGAGGTGGCCGAGCCGGTCGAACCGTTGGAGGTTCACACCTTTGAATGCGGGGTGTGGCGCAGCGACCATAGCTCCACAGCCGCGAGGCCAGCAATGATTAGCCCAATGGCAAAGTGCACATTACTCGCGCTGACGTCCCCATGGAAGCCGAGGATCCACGGGCAGATCGCGATCCACAGGCCAATAGTCAGGATGATCCATTCTTCCTCTTCAAAGATTTCGGGCATGGGAACGGCTTCGAAGAGATCGGCGATTGAAAACATCGCTAGAATAGTTATCGCGGCACCCGCCATCCAGGACGTGTGCCAGCCGAAAGCCGAGCTGAACCCAAATAGCCACGGTGACGTGAAGAGCAAAACACCCATCGTGAGGTTGATCAAATCAACCACAGCTTCGGTAAACTAGCTCGGTTGCCGCACGCGGGCCATCTTGGCACGCCACAATCTGTTATTTGATGCCACAATACTCCTGCGACCCACTAAGTAAATACATTCTGACTGCACCGCCTCGACCTGATCTAGGTTCCAATGCTGGAACCGCCGGAGCTGAAGGGATGACGACCGCAATCGGAATTAACCCGGCAGTACCACGATCGGTCGCCGTGCCTGTTTTCCAGCAGGGAAGCAGTGATCGGCGCTCCAAGACAGACTGCGATGGTGACCGCTTAGAAGCCGGGCGTGAGCGGACTGGACTTGCCGCAAAGGACTCGTGAGGACTACGCAGGCTGCCGAAGCGAACAACCAAACCGAGACAGGAAGCAGTTTACCATCGCAGCATCTTCGGCCCGAGGACTGCGCCGGCGAGGGCGCATAGCGCCAGCGTTCCACTGTACCAAAGCGCAATGTAAGGAAACTGGTCGCCGGTGCCATGAAGCGCATACGCGGTAGCAC
>DAIMKE010001125.1:0-2767 GCA_036721875.1 Bradyrhizobium sp.
TCGTCTACACCGAATATCCCGGTCAGGCGCCGCAGGTGATTGAAGACCAGGTCACTTATCCCTTGACCACGGCAATGCTGACGGTGCCAAAATCGAAAGTCGTGCGCGGTTTTTCGTTTTTCGGCGTGTCGTTCGTCTACGTCATCTTCGAGGACGGCACTGACATCTACTGGGCGAGGTCGCGCGTGCTCGAATTCCTCAACAGCGCAACTTCGCGGCTGCCCGCGGGCGTGGCCCCCACCATCGGTCCCGACGCGACCGGCGTTGGTTGGGTCTACCAGTACGCGGTAATTTCAAAGGAATTGAATCTCGCCGAGACCCGAACCATCCAGGATTGGAACCTGAAGTTCGCGCTTGCCAAGGCGGAAGGCGTGGCCGAGGTCGCGGGTGTCGGCGGTTTCGTCAAGCAGTACAACGTGATCCTCGATTCCCAACGCATGCGCGATCGCGGCATCACCATGCAGAAGATGCGCGAGGCGATCCGCGCCAGCAACGCCGACGTCGGCGGCCGCACCGTCGAACTATCGGAATTCGAATACGTCATCCGCGGCAAGGGATACCTCAAAAGCATTAACGACCTCGGCAATATCGTGCTGAAGGTGAGCAACGGCACGCCGGTGCTGCTGCGCGATGTCGCAAGGGTCGAGCTGGGCCCCGACGAAAGGCGGGGTATCACCGAGCTTAACGGCGAGGGAGAAGTCGCCAGCGGCATCGTGTTGCAGCGCTTCGGTGTCAACGCGCTTACCGTCATCGAGAACGTCAAGAAACGGTTCAAGGAGATCGCCACCAGCCTGCCCAAGTCGGTCGAGATCGTGCCGGTCTATGACCGCTCCAACCTGATCTACGCCGCGATCGACACTCTGAAGCGTACGCTGGTTGAAGAAAGCATCGTGGTTGCTCTGGTCAGCGTCGTTTTCCTGTTGCACGTCCGCAGCGCACTGGTGGCAATCCTGATGCTACCGGTCGGGGTATTGATGGCGTTCGGCGCGATGAAGCTTTTGGGCCTGGGCTCCAACATCATGAGCCTCGGCGGCATCGCGATCGCGGTCGGCGCGATGGTCGATGCGGCCATTGTCATGATCGAGAACGCCCACAAGCATTTGGAGCGGGCGAGGCCAGGCCAGACGCGCGTTCAGATCCTGATCGACGCGGCATCGGAGGTGGGGCCGGCGCTGTTCTTCAGTCTCCTGATCATCACCGTCTCGTTCATGCCGATCTTCACCCTGGAATCGCAGGAGGGACGGCTGTTCAGCCCGCTGGCCTTCACCAAGACCTTCGCCATGGCCGCCGCCGCATTGCTGTCGGTGACGCTGGTCCCGGCGCTGATGGTGATCTTCGTTCGGGGACGGATCGTTCCGGAGCATAAGAACCCGATCAACCGCTACCTGATCTGGATCTACCGTCCGGTCATCAAGGCGGTGCTGCGCGCGAAGGTGCTCGTGATCCTGCTTGCGGTCGGGGTCCTGGCGGTGACGATCTGGCCCGCACGACAGCTCGGCGCAGAATTCATGCCGACGCTGAACGAAGGCACGCTGCTTTACATGCCGACGACGCTGCCGGGCATCTCGGTGACCAAGGCCGCCGAACTGATGCAGATGCAGGACCGGATCATCCGCTCGTTTCCGGAAGTCGCCTCGGTCTACGGCAAGGCAGGACGCGCGTCGACCGCGACCGATCCGGCACCGACCGAAATGTTCGAGACTGTCGTCAATCTCAAGCCGAAGGAGGAGTGGCGCACGGGCCTCACCATTGACGGCCTGATCGCCGAGATGAACCAGGCGCTGCAATTCCCTGGCGTATCCAATGCCTGGACCATGCCGATCAAGGCTAGGATCGACATGCTGTCGACCGGCATTCGCACCCCGATCGGCGTTAAGGTGATGGGCACCGATCTCGTGCAGATTGATAAGCTCGCCAAGCAGATCGAGCAGGTCTTGAAGGCCGTCCCGGGCACTTCGTCGGCTTACGCTGAGCGTTCGATCGGCGGCTACTACCTCGAGATCACGCCGGATCGCAATGCGCTCTCGCGTTACGGCCTCATGATCCAGGACGTTCAGGACACGATCGCGACCGCGCTCGGCGGCCAGACGGTCACGACCACGGTCGAGGGCCGGCAGCGCTTCAGCGTCAATATGCGCTACCCCCGCGATCTCCGGGACAATCCCAAAGCGATTGCTAGCGATATCCTCGTTCCGCTGCCGGCCGGAGGCGCCGTGCCGCTCGGCGAAGTCGCAAGTGTCGAGCCGGCGCGCGGACCGACGACGATCCGGACCGAGAACGGTCAGCTTGCGACCTACATCTATGTCGACATCCGCGACCGAGACCTGGGAGGCTATGTGGCCGATGCTCAGCGGGCGGTGCAGGCAAGCATCCAGTTCCCGGCAGGCTACTACGTGCTCTGGAGCGGTCAGTACGAGTACATGGAGCGCGCCACAGCGCGGCTGAAGATCGTCGTGCCTGTGACGCTGCTTATCATTTTTCTGCTGCTTTATCTCAACTTCCGCTCCCTCACCGAGACGGCCATCGTGATGCTGTCGCTGCCGTTCGCGCTGGTCGGTGGCCTCTGGATGATGTGGTGGCTTTCCTTCAACATGTCGGTCGCCGTCGCCGTCGGTTTCATCGCGCTCGCCGGCGTCGCCGCCGAAACAGGCGTCGTGATGCTGATCTACCTGAACCACGCCTTGGCGGAGATCAGTGCGCGGCGCAAGGCGGAGGGCCGTACCGTCACGCGAGCCGATCTCTACGACGCCATCATGGAAGGCGCGGT
>DAIMKE010001126.1:0-2766 GCA_036721875.1 Bradyrhizobium sp.
CAATGCATCGCCCCCTTCGGCCGCGACGTCGTGCCTGACGTGTAGATGATCATCGCGAGATCGCGGTCGTCGATCTCGATGTCAGGCTCGACCTCGGACTGGCCCTTGATGAGGTCGTTGAAATTCTCCAATCCCGTCGCGGCGACCTTGCCGGCGAGATCGATCGCGATCATCTGCATGCCGCGCTTTTCCAGCGCCGCGCGGCGGTCGGCCTGTGCGTGCAGATTGTCGTCGATCAGCGCAAAACGCACCTCGGCGTGATCGAGGATGTAGTCCATGTCGGCAGGCCCTAGCATGGTGTTGATCGGCACCCAGACCAGGCCGGCGCGGTGAATGCCGAACAGTGCTTTGACGAAATCGACGGAGTTGTTGCAGATCGTCGATATCTTCTCGCCCGGCTTCAGCCCGCGCTTCACCAGATAATTGGCGAAGCGGTTGGCGTCGTGTTCGAGCTCGGTAAAGGTGACGCGGCGGTCGCCGTCGGTGAGCGCAATGCGATCGGGAAACCGCACTGCGGCTCGCTTCAGGAGATCGCCGATCGCCACCCGCCCGATGCGGCCGGGACCGGGGACGCCGCCGGTTGCTGCGAGATTGGTCATGTGTTCTTTGCCTCGTGCGGCTCGTCATTGCGAGGAGCGAAGCGACGGAGCAATCCACGCGTCAGCGCTTGCCGATATATGGATTGCTTCGCTTCGCTCGCAATGACGAGAGCTAATGTCTGGTCCCGAAAATCTGCCGCGCTTCGGCCGGGCTCGCGATCTCGCGCCCCGCGCGCCGCGCGCAGCCGGCGATTTCCTCGATCAGTTGACCGTTGGAGGTCACCTTGGCGCCATTGGCGAGATAGAACGTGTCTTCGAGCCCGGTGCGCAGGTGCCCGCCGAGATCGGCGCAGCGCTGGTGCAGCGGCCAGATTTCGGCGCGGCCGATCGCGGTGACCTGCCAATGCGCTTCGGGCAGTTTCAGCTTCAGGAGGATCGGCAGCAATTCCGGATCGGCGGGCATGCCGGAGGCGACGCCCATCACGAAATTGTACTCCAGCGGCCCGGAATACATCCCGGTCTGCCGGTACATGTTGACACAGCGCACGATGCCGACGTCGAAACATTCGAATTCCGGGATCGTGCCCGCTTCCTTCATCACGTCGAGATAGTCCTGCACCTTCTCGACCGCGTTATCGAACATCATCGGCGGCCAAGCCCAGGTGTTGTCGGCCTTGACCTTGAGATAGTTCAGCGAGCCGGCGTTGCAGGCGGCAATCTCGGGCTTGGTCTCGCGCACGCAATTCAGCGCGCCCTGATAGTTCGGACCCGAGGTGCCCGTGGTGTGGTTGATGATGACGCCGGGGCAGGCCTCGCGGATCGCCTGCTGAATCTCTTTCGAGACATTGACGTCCCAGGACGGCAGATGCCCCTTGTTCGGCTCCTGCTGGCGCAGATGCATATGCATGATACTGGCGCCGGCGTTGAACGCGGCTTTCGCTTCCCGCGCCATCTGCTCCGGCGTGACCGGCACGTTGTGTTGCTTGGGATCGGTCAGCACGCCGTTGAGCGAGCAGGTAATGACGGCCTTGTCACCCATGGATCAGCCTTCGGTGCGAGATGTCAGGAGTCGCGAAAATTTCGTTCGCGATCATGCGTCCGGCATCAACTGGCTTCTTGCGTCCACCCGCTATTGTCGGCGGCGGCGCGACCGCTGCTGTAGATCGCCAGATCGCGCGAGCCGGAAAAGATCGCGCGCGGCTTCAGCCCGTAGAAGCGGCGGATCGAGTGGCTGAAATGCGTGGAGTCGGGATAGCCGATATCCTGCGCGAGATGCGCGAGGTTGATGTCCTGGTTGGCAAAGTGCAGCAGATGCCGCGCACGCTTCCAGGCGCGGAACGAGCGGAACGAAATGCCGGTCTCCTCCTTGAACAGATGCAGGAAGCGCGACGGCGACAATCCGGCTTCCGCGGCGCAGCTCGCCGCCGTCACCGGTTCGCCGCAGAATTTGCCGATCTGCAGGATCGAACGCGCCACGCGCGGATCGAGCACGCGCGGCGGCAGGACTTCGCCAAGGCACAGGAGATCGAACTCTGCACTGGAGAAATCACCGCCCGCCTGATGGTCGCGGAACCAAAGATAGGCGGCGCGAATGCGGCTGGTGAACGCCTCGCTATCTGGTCCCGAGAGGCGCTGGACGAGATCCTCCAGCACACCGGGACAAACGCTCTCCGGCTCGATCACGATGCTGAGCACCGAACGATGATCGCTGGCGACGGTGTGCCTGATATTCGGCAGCACGGCGACCATTTCGCCGTAGCGCTCGCCGCCGTCAGCGGTGGTGAGCCAAAGTCCGCCTTCGATCGCGACATAGATGTTGAATGCACCCGAACAGCGCTGGCGCGGACGGCCGAGCAGACCGGCGTAGAACACGCGCTCCGGGGTGATCAGCATCAGATGGCCTGACTTGCGGCCGATGTCGTCCATGGGCTCGTCCTCCTCGCGCGGCTCTCGGGCCGCTGCGATGGGGGCAACATAGCGCATATTTGGGGACTGTCACCGATAGATGCGTCGTCATTCCGGAATGACGGCGTGGCGGCTCAAGCCCTTACCCGCGGTGTCACGTTCTGCTCGACGCCCGCCTTGCGTTCCGCTGCAACCGCGCGCTGGTAACCCTCGCGTTCCTGCAACCGGGCCCAATAGGCCGCCACGTTGGGGCCGAAATCCTTGGCGAGGCCGATATTGCCCGCCAGCCGCAGTGCATAGCGGTTGACGATGTCGGCCGCCG
>DAIMKE010001127.1:0-2764 GCA_036721875.1 Bradyrhizobium sp.
GCGGTCTCAGTTGGCGTCCGGTTTCAGGCAGCCGACCAATGGCAGGAACTGGCGCGAACCGGCACGCTGTTCGATTACGTGGACCGGGCTTGTGAGGCTGCAACCCGACATTGACGATCGCGTTGTGCGACAAGGCCGCAAAGAAGCCCCGCGTAATGGTTTGCTACCACCTTCAACCTATTCAGGGTGCAGTCCGCGCACAGCTCCAAGCCCTGACGAACGCCTCGGCGTGCTCTGCCAGGAAGGCGTCGAGCTCGATAGGCCGCCGCTCCGCCCCGCCGAGTTCTCCCTGGTGCAGGAAGGCGAGGAGCACTGGGGCGATCAAGGCGAGCGCCGGCCCGCGCGGATCGACCTTTCGCATTTCGCCCAAAGCCATGTGAGCGGCGAGGCGGGTCTCCGCCGCGACGATCGTCGGCTCGAGCGCGTTGTCGAGGAAGGCCGGGCCAAGGCCCGGGTGCCTGAGCCCCTCAATCAGCCCTGTGGCGAACATCGCGCCCAGGCCGCCATAGCGGAAGCCGTCCGCCATGTGGCGAAGCGCGTCGGCGATCGATTGCGCGAAGGGGCCGCTCGGCTGCGCCATCGTCGCTAGCGGCTCCGCTCCACGTCGAAAATCATCCTCCATGATCGCCCGCACGACGTCCTCGCGCCGTCCGAAATAATGGGTCAGCGTCGAAAGGCTGACTTCGGCTGCCGCCGCCAGTTCGCGCCATGACGCAAGCCCCGCCTCCCGGTCGCAGAGGCGCGAGCGCAAACGCGCGATCAGCGCCGCGCGACGCTCCGCATGGGCCAGATTCCGCGTCCCTCGTTTTCTCATTGTGGATCAACTGAACCAATCGAAAGAAAATGCATTACAGCATATGATCCAATCCAAAGGAGGCATCATGCTCGATCCCTATCTCTCGCTCGACGGCGCGCGCGCCATCCTCGTTCTGCTGCTGGCGATCGCCCAGCCGCTCATGGGTTATTGGCCGCAATTGCGGCGGTGGCCGCACACGACCCCGTCGCGATCGGCGCGGCTGCAAACCCCCGTGGTCCCGATCGAATGGGCTTTCGCCATCTGGGGCGTCATCTTCACGGGTTGCCTCGGCTTTGCAATCTGGCAGCTCATGCCGGCCAATCTCGGCGATCCGCTCCTGCGCGAGATCGGCTGGCTGGCGATCGCCGTGTTCTCGCTGACGGTCGCCTGGGAATACTACGTTCCCAAGCACGATCTCAGCTGGCCCAGCGTCGGGCTGATCGTCGCGACGCTGGCTTGCCTCCTCCTGATCATGGTCCGGCTCGAAGCCGCCGAGCCTCACAGCACGACGACCTTCTGGCTCGTTGCCGCGCCTTTCCAGCTCTTCGCGGGCTGGATCTCGGCGGCGGTGTTCGTCAACGCGTCGTCCACGCTGCGGCGCGGCGGCAGCGAGCAGGGAACTGTCTGGACCATCGGATTCGTCGCGGCAGCCGTAGTGCTTGGTGGGATCGTGGCATTCGCCAGCGGCGCGGTGATCTACGTCGCCGCGATCGCGTGGGCCCTGTTCGGCATCGTCGTCGCAAACATCGTCCGCGAGCCGAACCAGTTCGTCGCGCTCTGCGCGGGAGCGGCGATCCCGCTCGTGATCGCTGTCGCGCTGGTCTGACGGGTCAAGTCCTGATCGATCATAGGACGGGCAAACCGAGCTCGCTTGCCCGTCCTACTTGGGATGGCTGAGTGGAATCACATTGATGAGGTTAGCGAGAACGGCTGCGGGCGGAGGCGCGCTGATGGCGGCGCTCGGCATCGACATCCTGTCGCACTGTCGCACCGGGTTCAGGTGGCCTGTACTGAACGTCCGTTGTCTGGAGGCGAGCGAAGGGCAGCTTTTGGCGCATCAGGTTGGTCAACGAAGACTTAAGCCAGCCACCACCACCATTCACGTTTCGGCGTCTCGCTTTTGCGGTGGCAGACCACATTTTGTTGGTTGGCATCGCGAACAATTGGCCCATGGCCGAACCATCAAGTCATGCCCTAGCCCAACGGCCACGGTGCAATCGAGGCGCTTCGGCGTGTAGCTGCGCCGGGCCTGTATTTCGACCACCAATCAGGTCCTAACCGTTCGCTTGGAAGAATTCTCCAAAAAGGGTACGGCCAAATAGGCGCTGACACTCTTACATCCCCGGCCCCTTATCGCCGGGTGACCTCTTGGGTCGACCTGTTCCGATTACGATAGGCGGCGCCGATTTTTGAGGGTTCACCTTGGGTGATGTTGCAAGGACGTCTTTGTCTGTAAGTGTCCTTGGATTGATCATGTCGTGGTCCAATTTCCGATATCCCGTGTTGGTCCGGGTTGCGGCGGGCGGGTCAGGATGATGGTGCTTCCCGGGCAGGTCATCGATCAAGGGTATCGCGGACGCGAGTGGTTTGAGGTTTGCGTTCGGATCCGGTGCAGGCCGTTCTACGGTCATATCTAAAGCGGCGCGGGGCTGGCTCCGCGCGCTATCCAACAAACGTTCTGCCGCGCGCAGCCTTCGCAACGCGACCTTGCGCAGTCGTTTGCCAAGGGGTTGGTGTTCGTCATCGTCAGAGAGCGGCCGCGTCGAGCCTGCGAGGATTTGTTCAACTCTTATTCTGGCGGCCGCGCCCGCAATTGCAGCTTTGTCGGGTATTTTGCTGGCCTGCAATGGAGTCTGAACTTTTGCTTCGGCCTCGATCAGTGTCGCCGCAGCCCGGGCCTGCTGGGCGACAGGCCCCCTCTGCCGAGGGCTTCCAGAGGATATCAGCCTCCGACAGAATGTTTGGCTT
>DAIMKE010001128.1:0-2763 GCA_036721875.1 Bradyrhizobium sp.
CCGCCGTCGAGCCGCGGCAGCGTCTATCTCGGGCGGGACGCGGCTAGCACTGCAACAGCTTATGGTGATGGCTGGTATGAATATTTGGGTATCGCGCCGACGCGGCTTTCAGAGGGTAAGATTCAAGAAATTATTTTATACTGATAGATTAATTCCCCGTAAATATTCTGTTGTTTCATAACAATTTTTATCTAATCACGGCGGCTGCACGGAGGCTGAAATCGAATTTTATCAAGACTGATGAAATGACCGCTTCGTGCTTGGCATTGCGGCAATGCCGCGCCTCATGCGGGGTTCAGCAGGGCATTGTGATAATCATGCTCGGGCGCCATCCGGCATTGTGCGATCAAACTGATCAGATCGAATGACAAATCTTTGGTAGCAAAACTCTGTTGCCCATCCTGCCTGTAGCGCTGCAGTTCCTCGTAAGCAGTCGCCGACACCAAATAGGTGCTAACTCGGCCATGGCTCTTCACGGCTATAGGTTCGCGCTGTGCTATGTCCATGTAGCGGCTGAAATTCTTGATGAGTTCGGCAGCCGTCGCTTTTGCCATTGTAAGCTCCCAAAGCTGTTCGGCAACCGACAACACCGGGTAAGCTCCGGCGTGCACCCAACCGGCCGCTGAAATAGCGCTCTTTACGATATTGTTGCCAGTCAACCTTAGCAACTGAGGTGTCGACGCCCAGCCGCTGCGTTTACCGCGCGTTCTGGAAGGCCTTCGGGCTGAAGACGGTGCGCAGCAGGATCGCGAGGTCGAGCCAGAACGACCAGTTGTCGACATACCAGTGGTCATAGGCGATGCGCCGCGCCATCTTCTCGTCGGTATCGGTTTCGCCGCGCAACCCGTTCACTTGTGCCCAGCCGGTGATCCCCGGGCGGACGTTGTGACGCCGGGCATAGAGCGCGATCTTGCGCTCGAAGGCCTGATCATGGGCGAGCGCATGCGGGCGCGGCCCGACCAGCGACATCTGCCCGGCGAGGACGTTCAGCAACTGCGGCAGCTCGTCGAGATTGGTGCGGCGCAGCATCCGGCCGACGCGGGTGACGCGCGGGTCGTCGCGCCGCGCCTGGACGATGACGCTGCCGTCGTCGGTGGTCGTCATGGTGCGGAACTTGAAGATGCGGAAGGCCTCTTGGTTGAAGCCGTAGCGCCGCTGCCGGAACAGGACCGGTCCCGGCGAATCCAGCCGGATCGCCAGTGCGATCAGCAGCAGCAATGGGGCAGACAGCAGAAGGATGGTGCCGGCGGCGACGAGATCGAAGGCGCGTTTCAGCGCAATCTCGGCCAGCGAGAGCGGGGGCCTCGTCAGGCGCAGGCTCGTGAGGCTTCCGGTGCGGACGATATGGGGCCGCTCGAAGCGGTCCATGATCTTTTCGGGCGTCAGATGGATGGCGACCGGGAGCGTCATGAACGCCGCGAGACAGGCGTCGATCGTCTCCTGGTCCGACCAGGGCAGGGCGATGAACACCGAGTCGGGGCGCTTGGCACGGCAGGTGGCGACCGCGCTGGCGAGATCGGCCGCGAGGGCGGCGGCGGGGTCGTTGATCCGCCGCGCATCGTTGCTGCGCAGGAAGGCGACGTCGATGATGGCGTAGCCGACATTCCAGGGCTGGTGGCGCGAGACGAAGGACATCACATCCGCTTCCCGCCCGATGAGGAAGACGCGCTCGCTGGTGATGCGGCCGGTCTTGCTGCCCATCGAGATGGTCCGGACCATGGCGGAGCGTGACAATGCGATGACCGGGATGCCGGCCAGATAGCTCGCGAGCACGACGCCGCGGGAATAGTGGTCGGCGATCTTCGCCAGAAACAGGATGGCGATGAAGGCGACCAGGGTGAGGTTCCAGACCGTGAAAGCCGAGGCGATCTGCCCCTTGGTCGAAAGATAGTTGGCGAGTTGGTAGCGCCCTTGCGTCGCGTTGATGAAGACGAAGATGCCGGCCAGCATCAGGGCGAGTTCGAGCGTCGCCTGATCGGCGCGGAGATCGCCATAGACCGGCAGGTGGTAGGCCAGCGAGACCAGGCCGACCATGGCCGCAATCACCGCCGCATCGGCCGCCGCCGTGATCAGCCAGAGCCAGTGGCGCAGCATGTTGGCGCGGGCGTCGCGCGCCGCAAAGGCCGTCGGTGCGATGTCGTTGACGCTCATGGGCTCGCTCACTCCGCGATGCACCGTGGCGCGCTGTGCCGCTCCGGCACAGGCTTCGCGTTTGGTGCTGTCGGAGCGCAGGGATCGCAATCGACGTACCGATGGAGGCTGGCTCAGATCAGGTCGGAATGCAGACAAATCACTGACAAACCGTCCTTTTCTCCCGCGCGGCCGCGACTTGGGCGGCGCGCGGCGGGAAGGGATGTGCCAATCCGGAACGGCACTGCATTCTGTCTTGGCGGGTCCGCTTCGGCGGGTTAGGTCTGGCGTCGACGCTTTGCAGGACCAAGCCCATGACCACCGCCGCCGCCCCATCGCAGGCTCCGCGCATCGCCCGCGGCGGCAAGGCCATCTATGGCGCGCCGCTCGGCATCCTCATGCTGGAAGCGCGCTTCCCGCGCATTCTCGGCGACATGGGCAATGGCGGGACCTGGCCGTTTCCGGTGCTCTACCGCGTCGTCGGCGGGGCGAGCCCCGACAAGGTCGTGCTGCGCGGTGCCGACGGGCTGCTGCCGGATTTCATCGCCGCGGCGCAGGATCTGGTGCGGCTCGAGGCCGAGGCGATCACCACCAATTGCGGCTTCCTCTCCCTGTTCCAGCGCGAGCTTGCGG
>DAIMKE010001129.1:0-2754 GCA_036721875.1 Bradyrhizobium sp.
GATGCGTACGGCGAAGTCGTGTGGTCCTGACGTCGCGGTGCTGGCGTCAAGTTCCACGAATAACATCGTGGAGCGACGGAGGCAAAAGAGCCGTTCTCCGGGGAGAGCTCGCTATAAGCCGTAAAGCCACTGCGCAGGGAAGGCCGGGATGCTCCCGCTGAACCTGTATGCTCGTGTGCGCGTTTTTAAGTGCGCAAATGCACGCGAGACCGCGGGTGCAGCGTGCGCCCGGTCTTCCCTGCGCCCTCTATTTCGAGAGAGGGCCAACGAACTGCAAACCTCGGGCAAATCATGCCGCGAGATCGCGAAGGTATGTCTTCGTAGGATGGGTAGAGCGAAGCGAAACCCATCACCTCTCCCGCCAACGCATTGATGGGTTTCGCTCCGCTCTACCCATCCTACAAGAATGACGGGGAGGGTGTGATGTCACACCGGCAGCGCGATCGAATACTTCACCTGACTCAGCGCAAAGCTCGACTCGATCGAGGCAATGCCGTCGAGCCTCGTCAGTTTGTTCTTGAGGAACGCTTCATAGGAGGAGAGATCGGCTGCGACGACGCGCAAGAGATAATCGCGGTTGCCGGTCATCAGATAGCATTCCAGCACCTCGTCCCATTTCGAGATCGCTTTCGCAAAGCGGTTGAGGTCCTCTTCCTTCTGCCGCGCCAGCTTTATCGAAATGAAGACGCTGACATGGAGCCCGAGCGATTTCTGGTCGACGGTCGCGATGTAGCGGGTGATGACGCCGCGTTCTTCCAGCAGCTTGACCCGGCGGTGGCAGGGCGACACCGAGAGGCCGACCTTCTCGGAGAGTTCCTGCATGGTCATTCGGCTGTCGGACTGCAGCAGGCCGAGGATCTTGCGGTCGATGGCATCGAGGGCGTGCATTGGGATAAACTCGAGGTTCGGAGCCGGATCGTGGGATCCTATCCCAATATACGGCTGTATGTCGCGAGAATTTGAGATTTCTGGGAACCGCAGTCCCGGTAGAATTTGCGTCATACTTAACGTGTTCGGAGCATTGCCATGCCAATCGAGCCCGCACGCCTTGAATCGTTGTCCGCGCTGGCACGGAAAGTCCTCTGGCTGTCGTCGTGGACCATCCATCACGCCAACCACGTCAGGCCCAATGTCGACGGCCTGAAGGTCGGCGGCCACCAGGCATCGTCAGCGTCGCTGGCGAACATCATGTCGGCGCTGTATTTCTCGGTGCTGCGGCCGCAGGACCGCGTCGCAGTGAAGCCGCATGCGAGCCCGGTGTTCCACGCCATCCAGTACCTGTTCGGCCACCAGACCCGCGAGAAGCTGGAAAATTTTCGCGGCTTCAAGGGCGCGCAGTCCTATCCGTCGCGCACCAAGGATGCTGACGACGTCGATTTCTCCACCGGTTCGGTCGGGCTCGGCGTCGCCCAAACGCTGTTCTCCTCGCTGGTGCAGGATTACGTCACCGCGCATGGCTGGATGAAAGATCGCCCCGAGGGCCGGATGATCGCGCTGGTCGGCGACGCCGAGATGGACGAGGGCAACATCTTCGAGGCGCTGCTGGAGGGCTGGAAGCACGGCCTGCGCAACACCTGGTGGGTCGTCGATTACAACCGCCAGAGCCTCGATGCCGTGGTGCGCGAGGGGCTGTGGGCGAAATTCGAATCCATGTTCCGCAATTTCGGCTGGGACGTGGTGATCGTGAAGTATGGCCGGCTGATGCAGGCGGCGTTCGCCGAGCCGGGCGGCGAGGCGCTGCGGCGCTGGATCGATAATTGCCCGAACCAGATGTATGCGGCGCTGTGCTTCCAGGGCGGCGCGGCCTTCCGCAAGCATTTGCAGGACGATATCGGCGATCAGGGGCAGGTGTCGCAACTGATCGATCGGCGCAGCGACGACGAACTGCTGGCGCTGATGTCGAACCTCGGCGGTCACGACATGGCCAGCATGATCGAGGCATTCGAGGCGATTGATCACGATCGTCCGGTCTGCTTCATCGCCTACACCATCAAAGGCGTCGGTCTGCCGATGCAGGGCCACAAGGACAATCATGCCGGGCTGATGACGGTGGCGCAGATGGAGAAGTGGCGCGCCGCGCAGAACATCCGCCCCGGCCACGAGTGGGACAAGTTCGAGGGGCTGTCGCAGCCACAGGCCAGGCTGGAAGCGTTTCTCGCCGAAGCGCCGTTCAATCAGGAAGGCCGCCGCCGTCTCACCGCACCCGTGATCGACGTGCCGCAGCAACTCGCCTTCAAGCCGGCGGCGCAGATGTCGACGCAGCAGGGCTTTGGGCTGGTGCTCAACGAACTGGCCCGAAGCGACACGGAACTAGCCTCGCGCATCGTCACCACGTCACCCGATGTCACCGTGTCGACCAATCTCGGCGCCTGGGTCAACCGCCGGGGACTGTTTGCCAAGGCCGAGAACCACGATTTGTTCCGGCAGGAAAAGATCCCGTCGACCTTCAACTGGGATTTTTCGCCGAAGGGACAGCATCTCGAGCTCGGCATCGCCGAGATGAACCTGTTCATCATGCTCTCGGCGCTCGGGCTGTCGCATGCAATCAATGGCGAGCGGCTGCTGCCGGTCGGCACGCTGTACGATCCCTTCATCGAGCGCGGCCTCGATGCGATGAACTATGCCTGCTACCAGGATGCGCGCTTCATGGTGGCAGCGACGCCCTCAGGCATTACGTTGGCACCGGAAGGCGGCGCGCATCAGTCGATCGCGACGCCCCTGATCGGCATGGCGGCAGGACGGGCTGGCCTCGTT
>DAIMKE010001130.1:0-2751 GCA_036721875.1 Bradyrhizobium sp.
ATTCGAGCGCGCCTTGATCCGCGAGCGGCAGCGCGAAGGCATTGCGGTCGCCAGACAACGCGGTGCTTATCGCGGGCGGAAACGTTCCCTCTCCGACGAAATGGTCGCCGAGCTGCACCGCCGTGTTGATGACGGCGAGCGCAAGGCCGTCATCGCCCGTGACCTGGGGATCAGTCGCGAAACCCTCTACCAGTATCTCCGCGCTGCCACCTGAGCCGGTTTCACCCAGCCTCGCTCACCCTTAGGCTTGTCTGATTGATACGCCCAATGTCACGTCTCTTGAATTGCTTGAATCATATCAATGAGGATTGGAGGTCTCCTTCGTCAAACGAATGGCAAGAGCGCGACCGATTGCCGCTGCGGCGACTGGCTGGACGGCGCTTGGCGGAAATGGTGCAACCGAACTAGCATTGATCTCGCAAAGCGCATAGGAGCCATCGCTGATGGCTTCACCAGGGCGAAATAGGAAGTCGGCGTCCCAAAGAAGCGGAAGATCGTGGTCGGCGATCGACAGCAACCTTTGCATCTCTGGAATCCAGCGATCCTCCATCGCTTTCCGTAAGGCTGCGAAGCGCGTCACCTCCGGTCCGAACATGGCGCGGCCCATCGGCTGTGGGGTTGACGACGTTGTATCAATGGCCGTTGGCGTCATCAGCGCAGTGATCAGGTTGTGCCCAAAGCCAACCACTCGGTGCCCGCACACGTAGCAGCGGACCATGCCCTCGGACGACTGCGGCTGATAAGCCTGATCGATCAGCACGCCGCCGTCGTTTAGAAACGGCACCCACCTTTCCAAGCACTCGGCTAGGCTGATGCGCTCCGATTTGCTTCCTTGGCGGGCCTCTTGAACTTTCACCGACGTTTTCAAAGCCGGAGCGTTTCCCGCTTCGTCTAGTTGGACACGCCATACATTCCTGCCGCCGTTGCCGTAGTTCGGCTTCAGCACGCGCGGGCCTGCGGCAAGATGTTCGGGGAAACGAGCGCGAAGGCCTTCAGCGTCCACGTATCGATCGACATCGCTGCCCCATTCCATGGATCGCGTTGTGTAGAGCACTTCCTTGACGCCGATTTTGGCGATCACGTCAGGATGCGCGCTGACGACAACGCCGCACGCCGCGACTTCGCGCAGCATCGGGTCGAGCACCGAGCGGTCGCCTGAAATGTCCAACGGATTCACCCAGACCAGCACCGCGTCGAACGACAGCAACTCGTCACGAATGTCGCGAACCGCTTCGTCTCTGTACAGTACAGGCCTTGTGGTCGCCCCGAACGACCGCAAGGCTTGAACGATCGGCCACTGCCGAGCTTCATGAAAGCGATGCGTCCACTCGGCCGCTTGTCCGCGCCAAAGAAGAGCGATGTTCGGGCCGGATGTCACTGTTGCATCTCCCATCGGACCTGCCCCCTTTGTGGTCGCCAACTCAGGTGTCGCGCAGAAGTGGGTGTTGATCCTCGGCGGACGGGTCAGCCGCCGCCGCGCAAAGCCGCGGCATAGCGGCGGTCGACCACTTCCCAGTCGATGTTGCGGAAGAAGGCGTCGACGTATTTGGCGGCGGCGGTGCCGTAATCCATGTGAAAACTATGCTCGTACATATCGAGCGCCAGCAGCGGCACGCCGGCGATTGCGCCGTGCATATGATCCCACGCCCAATGGTTGTGCAGCGAGCGGGTGTGGAGATTGTAGACGAGCACGCACCAACCTGATCCGCCGGCAAGACTCATGCCGGTGCGGCGGAAGTCGGTCTCCCAGCGGTCGAACGAGCCGAACGCCGCGCCCAGCGCGTCGCGGATCGAGCCGGCTGCTTGACCGTTGCCGCCCAGCCCGTCGAAATAGATTTCATGGAGCACGACCGAGCCGGTGCGGTGCAGCTCCTCGCGCTTGAGGCCGCCATAGACCACCGGCGGTAGGTCCGGGTCAGCGAGCGCGGCGGCAAGGCGTGTTTCGATCATATTCAACGCCTTGACCGAGCCGGCATAATTGTTCTCGTGGTGCGATGTGATCAGCCTTTCGGAGAGGCCGTGGAGCCTGGCGGGATCGAACCTGAGCGGCTTGATCTGATGATTGCCGGCGAATGCGAGGACATTCGTCGGCGCTGCGGTCGGCGTCTGCGCCGAGGCTTCGTTCATAGTCATGGCTGCGGCTCCAATGCCAAGAGTTGCGATTGCACTGCGTCGGGAAAATTGGTCGATCGTCACACGTCACTCCCTTCAGATGATCATTACATATGCGGCCCCGAGGACGGAGCAGACGCCGAGCACCGGCAGCATGCCGGCCTTGAACCGGAACATGGCGAGGATCGCACCCACCGCCAGCGCTAACGCGGGCCAGTCGACGGACGTCAGGACTGGGAGATCGATGGCGCCGGCCGCGAACGGCACTTCGCGGACTTGCCCGAACAAGGTGTGAATCCCGAACCAGACTGCCAGATTGAGAATGACACCCACCACTGCGGCGGTGATCGCCGAAAGCGCGGCCGACAATGCGCGGTTGCCGCGCAGGCGTTCGATGAACGGCGCGCCGGCGAAGATCCACAGGAAGCAGGGCAGGAAAGTGACCCAGGTGGTGAGAATCGCGCCCAACGTCGCGGCGATGAGCGGCGGCAGTCCGGTGGCCTCGCGGAAGGCTGCCAGAAAGCCGACGAACTGCGTCACCATGATCAGCGGCCCGGGCGTGGTCTCGGCCATGCCGAGCCCGTCGAGAGGGCATAGCGTGGGAGGTACGCCAAGCAACGCTAAGGACGAACAATACCG
>DAIMKE010001131.1:0-647 GCA_036721875.1 Bradyrhizobium sp.
GCTCTGGTGCCGCCAAACGAAGCTCTGGGTGCCGCGCGCATTCGTGCGCGGCTTTCGACCGCGCTGATGGCAGTGCCTGGCAGCGACGCAGAGGCGATCAAGGCGGCGCGGTTGGAGATGACGACCGCCATTGCAACTCTGACGGCAGAGGGCTCGGATGCCGAGATCGCCGAGGCCGAAATGAACCTCGGGCTGATCTGCCAGACGATGGCGGGGATGGGACTTGCCCCGATCCAGCCTGCGATTAGCGCCTATCAGCGTGCCCTGCGTACCTTTGACCGGACCGCCTTTCCCAAGGAATTCGCTATCCTGCAGAACCGACGAGTCGGGCAAATTGCGCGAGGCGTTGGCTGTTCAGGCATTCGAGGAAGCGCTGCGTGTCGTTACATTGATCGACCAGCCGGTCGAGTATGCGATGCTCCAGAACAACCTCGGCAATGCGCTGCAATATGTGTCTTCGGCGCACCGGGTCGAGAACGGCTTTCGCGCGCTCGATGCCTATGACGAGGCGCTGAAGGTTCGCACTTTTCGCGACATGCCCGAGGCCTATGCCAACACCATCGCCAACAAGGCGAACTGCATGGCGAACCTGCCCGACGATCCGGCGAACCCCGAGGCGGGAAACCCGCGCAACGTTGCGGCGGCGG
>DAIMKE010001131.1:657-2749 GCA_036721875.1 Bradyrhizobium sp.
CGCGAGGCCAAGGGCATATTTGCCGCCCGCGGGGTCGAGGACAAGGCGCAGGCGGTCGCCGAGGCGATTGCCGAACTTTCGTCGCACCTCGCTCCCCACGGTGCGTTTGCGCCCAACGCCATGCACTGACCACACCGAACAAACTCGAAGAAGGAGACCATCGCTTGATCATATTTGCTGCATTGGCCACAGGATGCCTCGCTGCGCTGCTTACTGGAGCCGTGGGCGGTGTCGCGGTCGGAAAGTCAGCACTTGGAACCGAACTCGCCGCCTATATGGGCGGCCTTTACGGTGCAATCGCCGGTGGGGCGGCCGTCGTCGCGACCGTCGTCGTTTTGTCGCTGACCTGAGGGAGGACCGCACATGTTCGCCATGGCTATGAATTCTGCGAAGCTCTTCTTCACCGGGAAATTGTTCAAGAACAATGGACAGGTGATCCTCCAGTTTACTCTCGGTTCCCTTGCGGGAATCGTTGTCGGCGTCGGGGTCGGTCAAATCGCCCCCATCTGGGCGGCGGCACTTGCTGCGGGAGGCGTGACCGGACTGATCCAGCCTTTCCTCCTCAAGAACGTGAAGTACGCGTGATCTGATGCCTGACAGCGGCGCCCCCGAGCACAGTGATCGACCCGGCCTCGACCGGCTCTTGGGCGATCTCAATGCGCTCAAGGCGCTGGCCGAGGGCTGGGACGATGCGGCGCGGATTGGGGCCACGGCGCAGGCTGCAGCAATCGACGCGCTGAACGCCGAAGCGTTCCGGCGAATGATCAGCACGCTGAAGTCCCACGACGGCTTTGGCAAGGCGCTGGTCGATGCGGCGCGCGACGAAGTCGTCTATGCCGTCCTGCGCCGGCACGGTATCCTAAAGCCGTCGCTGCATGAACGGGTCGAGGCCGCGCTGGAAACGGTGCGCCCGATGCTGGCCAGCCACGGCGGCAATGCCGAGGTCGCCTCGGTCGAGGGCAACCGCGCCGAGATCCGCTTTCTGGGTGCCTGCGACGGCTGCCCGGCCTCGCAACTCACGTTCTATGCCGGCGTCAAGAAGGCGATCGAGGATCATGTGCCCGAGATCACCGAAGTGCGCCAGGTCAAGGGGTTGGGCGGCGGTGGTGCCGACACGGTGCATTTCACCTCGCCCTTTGCCGAGACGCTGGGGGGCAGCTGGATCAACGCGCTCAATCTGGCGAAGCTGCCGGATGGTACAACGCTGTTCGAGACCGTCGGCGGCGAATCGGTGATCTTTGCGCGGCAGGGCGATCTGGTGACCTGTTTTCGCAACGCCTGCGCGCACATGGGGCTCGAGATGACCGAGGGTGCCGTCGAGGCGGGCATCCTGACCTGCCCTTGGCATGGTTTCCGCTATGCGCTGGAAAGTGGCGAGTGCCTGACCGCGCCCGAGGTGCAGTTGCACGCCCATGCGGTGCGGGTCATCGGCTCGCACATCCAGGTCAGGATCGTGCCATGAAGGTTTCGCTCGCGCCCTCGTTTGCGCCGATCAAGGCCGAGGGCACGGTGACAAAAGGCCCTCCGCTTCTCGACCCGTCGGGCGCGCAGGTGATCTTGGGATCGGATGGCGGGCTGCTGGCCGACCCGATTACCCCGGCTGCGCATCGCCTGTTCGGGCCGCGTGGCGTCTGCCTGCATCCCGACGGCTCGTTCTGGGTCGCCGATACCGGGCACCATCGGCTGCTGGGCTGGCGCAAGCTGCCGGACCGCGACGACCAGCCGGCCGATATCCTGTTCGGCCAGCCCGCCTTTGGCCGCGAGGGGCGCAATGCCAAGGGGCCGGTGACCGCCGCCACGCTGAACGTGCCGACCGGCATCACCGCCTTTCGCGGCGGCCTGGCGGTGGCGGATGCCTGGAACCACCGGGTGCTGATCTGGCACCGCCTGCCCGAGGGCCCGGAAAGCCCGGCCGACATCGTGCTTGGTCAGGCCGATGCGGGGTCGGCGCTGGCCAATCGCGGCGCGGATGCGCCGGGGCCTCAGACGCTTCACTGGCCCTATGGCCTGTCCGAGATCGACGGCAGGCTAGTCGTCTGCGACACCGGCAACCGCCGCCTGCTGGTCTGGAACGATCCGGTCGAAACCGGAC
>DAIMKE010001132.1:0-2748 GCA_036721875.1 Bradyrhizobium sp.
TGTGGAAACCCAAACCTATCGGAAAGGCCACGCTCACCGCCCCATGGAATCTACCAGATGTTCATGTCAACCCCACCATCCGCAACGCCACCCCCGATGCGCACGATCCCGCCAACACCCACAACATCCCGATGTTGAAGCGGAAGATCGCGGTCGCCGCCGCAGCCGCCAGCGCGAACGCCGCGACATCGAGGCTCGACCACACCGGCATGTCGAATGACAGCCCGAGCGAGCGGACCGGCGTGGTCTGCCGGAACAGCGTATGCAGTGCGAACCAGATCGACAGATTGAGGATCACGCCGACCACGGCGGCGGTGATTGCGGTAAGCGCGCCCGCGAGCCCCTTGTTGCCGCGCAGCGTCTCGACATAGGGCGCGCCGAGGAAGATCCAGAGGAAGCAGGGGATGAAGGTGACCCAGGTTGCGAGCAATCCGCCCAGCGTCGCGGCCAGCATCGGCGACAGCGTCCCAGGATCGCGATAGGCGGCCATGAAGCCTACGAACTGCAGCACCATGATCAGCGGGCCCGGCGTGGTCTCGGCCATGCCGAGGCCGTCCAGCATCTCGCGCGGCTGCAGCCAGTGATAATGCTCGACCGCCTGCTGGGCGACATAGGCCAGCACCGCATAGGCGCCGCCGAATGTCACCATCGCCATCTTGGAGAAGAACAGCGCGATCTGGCTGAACACATTGGCTTGCCCCAACCCGATCACGAGTGCCGCGACCGGCACCATCCACAGCAACAGCCACACCGCACTCACCTTCAAGGCGCGGGCCACGCTCGGACGGACGTGGTCGGGCAGGTCATCGCCGAACAGGCTGTCGATCGCAGCTTTCTTGCTGCCGCCGCCATGTTCGACGGCGGCAAACTCCGGCCGTCCGCTGCGTACGCCGAAATAGCCGATCGCGCCCGCGGCAACGATGATGATCGGGAAGGGGACGTTGAAAAAGAAGATCGCGACGAAGGCGATCGCCGCGAGCGCGATCATCAGCCGGTTGCGCAGCGCGCGCTTGCCGACGCGTACCACTGCTTGCACCACGATGGCGAGCACCGCTGCCTTCAATCCGAAGAACACCGCTTCGACGTAGCCGACATTGCCGTAGGCTGCGTAGATGTAGCTCAGGCCCATGATGGCGACGATGCCGGGCAGGATGAACAGGCCGCCGGCCATGATGCCGCCGGAGGTCCGGTGCAGCAGCCAGCCGATGTAGGTCGCAAGCTGTTGCGCTTCGGGCCCCGGCAGCAGCATGCAGTAGTTCAGCGCATGCAGGAACCGGCTCTCCGAGATCCAGTGCTTTTCCTCGACCAGGATGCGGTGCATGACCGCGATCTGCCCGGCGGGGCCACCGAAGCTCAGTACGGCAACCCGCAGCCAGACCCAAAAGGCTTCAGTAAAACTGATGCCGTGACCGAGGTCGCGGCTTGCGCCGGCCTCGGTCGTCTTTCCCATGGCGGCGTCCATTACGGTTTCGCCTTGTTGGTGGGCCAGTTGTGCGTCTCGCCCGAGGCATCGCGGCACCAGCGGTAGAACGCGTCATACAGCGTCATGCCTGCTTCGAGCTGTTCGAGATCGTCGTCGAACATCCGCGACAGTCCGAGCGATGCCGCGAGCAGCCCGGGCGCTTCAGGCGACAGATCGAGCCGCCCCGTGTCGGCACCGCGGACCATCGTCGCCAGCCGCAGCAAGGGCGGCGTTGCCAGGCCGAATTCCTCGATCATGACATCAAAGGTGCAGTGTTCTCCGCGGTGGCTCCAGAACACGTTCTCGATATCGAAGGGTGCGGCGTTGAAGCGCTCGCCGACCGCAAGCACTTCAGAAGGCGTGACGAAAAGAAATACCGCGTTCGGATCGACGAACCTGCGGATCAGCCAGGGGCAGGCGATGCGGTCGATCTTCGGCCGCGCCCGTGTCACCCAGACAGTGCGGCCCTGCGGGTCGCGTGCTGGGAGTTTTGCGGCCGGCACCAGTGGAAGGCTGGCGGCCTTCCAGCCTTCGAAGCCGCCTTCCAGTGCTTCGGCAGAAACGTGGAGATGCCGCAGCCAGGCTGCGGTGCCTTGCGCGATTTTTTGACCGCGCAGGCAGACGACGATGGCGGAGCGACCGGAGAACTCCTCGCCCCAGCCGGCGGCGTCCTCATGGTTGCGCCTGACCGCGCCCGGAATCAGCCGCTGGTCGGCGGCGAAATCCTCGTCGGTGCGAACGTCGATCAGGGCAGGCGTGTTCGCCGTGCCGATCAAACGGGAAAGCTTGTCTGGAGATATCGTGGTGTAGGATGACATGACTGCGCCCTCGTATGAGAAACGGGACGCGATACTTGGGCATGTCGCCTCGTGGGGAGATCGCAAAATCCCCATGGGCGCGAATTAACGGCTGCGGCTGCGGATGTCAACGGGGTCTGGCTGTGTAGGATGGGTAGAGCGAAGCGAAACCCATCACCTTTGCGCGGGACTATTGATGGGTTTCGCTCGCTCTACCCATCCTACGAAGCGGGTGCTTGCGAACCGCCAGTTTCGGACCTAGCTTGCACTCATCGGGGGCAAAGCAGGCTCCCCGTCAGACGGCCAGCCGTCCAAGCTCTGCGCACACTCGACGTTTCGAGGATGGCGCATGGAACGAGGCGGGACCGATATCGCAACCGAACCAAAGCCCTCCACCGGAAGCGGATTGATTTCGCTGCTTTATCTCGCGCGCGGCCTGCGCGGCTTCGGCGACGGGTTCGCCATCATCATCCTGCCGGCCTACAGGAC
>DAIMKE010001133.1:0-2742 GCA_036721875.1 Bradyrhizobium sp.
TTTCCTTGTCGTCCATCATCGCCATACGAACGGACGGTGATGCCGCGAGCACAGACGTTACGAATAGCTGCGACGACAGCACGCCCACGAGGGCGACTGCGGCGACCCGGCACGTCATTGTCGGGGCGGATAGCGGATTGTTTCGACGACTAAGGTTCATTTCTGGTCCTCCTGATGCTCATGTCATGTTGCTGTCTTTTGGTGAAAGACGTTTGATCTAAAACAAAGTCGGTGGTCAAAATGCGTGTCAACCTCCAAAACAGGTGGCGGCACTTCAACGACAAATGGCCGCGATGGACTGTAATGATTCCGCTATTCGAGCGTCTATCGAGTGGTTGGTCCTTGGCATCAAAGGGGAGACGGGATGGGAGCGCGGCGGAAGGCGCATGATTCGGTTCGACGTGGGCGGCCGACCAAACCCGGAAGTCGGGCTACGCTCGGCGCCGACCCCGCTCCACGTAGCCGTCCCAAGATCCTGTTCGTCACCTCCGAATTTGCCGACTACGTAAAGGTGGGTGGCCTTGGCGAAGTATCCGCGGCGCTGCCCCGCACGCTCCGAAACAAGTGCGATATGCGCGTCTTGCTCCCAGGTTATCGCGATGTCGTCAGCCAACTACAGGCAGTCGAGATCGTTGGACGTCTGCCGTCCTGCGGCGACATCCCGGGCTGCGATCTTGCACGCAGCATCACGGGCGACCT
Source organism: Bradyrhizobium sp. (assembly GCA_036721875.1). Taxonomy (GTDB): domain Bacteria; phylum Pseudomonadota; class Alphaproteobacteria; order Rhizobiales; family Xanthobacteraceae; genus Bradyrhizobium. Next base: position 700 of record DAIMKE010001133.1, read on the forward strand.
TCTTCCGGTTTATGTGCTGCTCTGTCCGCAGCTTTTCGAGCGCGACGGCGGTCTCTACGGGGACGCAACGGGGGCCGACTGGAAGGACAATGATCTCCGTTTTGCGAGGCTGGGCCTTGCCGCCGCACAAATCGCATCCGGCGCAGGCGATCCAAACTGGGTACCGGACCTGCTGCATCTCAACGACTGGACCTCGGCGCTGGCGCCCGCCTATCTCGCCTGGAGCGGCCGATCGACACCGAGCGTGCTGACCATCCATAATCTTGCGCATCGCGGCTTGTTTTCGCGGCATCGCTTGGATCGGCTCGGCATTCCTCAGGCAGCATTCGACATCAATGGCGTCGAGTTCTGTGGTGATATTTCCTTTCTCAAAGCGGGCATCTTTTACGCATCCCATATTACGACCGTAAGTTCGACCTATGCGCGAGAAATCGTGACGCCTGAGCATGGCTGCGGCTTGCACGGGCTGCTCAGAGGAAAGCTCGATCAGGGGCGCTTGACCGGCATCATCAACGGCATCGACGAAAGCTGGGACCCTCTGACGGACCCGCACTTGGCGCGACCGTTCAGTCCAGATGACTGGAAGGGAAAGGACGTCAATGCGCAAGCGCTAAGGAGGACCTTCGGCTTGGCGGTGTCGCGCGGCCCGCTGTTTGCGATCGTCTCGCGGCTGGTCCACCAGAAAGGTCTCGATATTGCAATCGAAGCCATCGAGACGATCGTGCGGCAGGGCGGCCAGATCGTCGTCACCGGCAAGGGCGAAAGCGAGGTCGAGCAGTCACTCTGCCAGATGGCCAAGCGATATCCGGGCAAGCTCGGCATCAAGATTGGATACGAGGAAAAGACTGCGCGGCAGATGCTGGCGGGAAGCGACTTTCTGCTGATGCCCTCGCGCTTCGAGCCATGCGGATTGACGCAGATGTACGCGCAACGCTTCGGCTCGTTGCCCGTTGCCCATCGAACCGGGGGGCTCGCCGACACGATTCAGGACGGCGTCACCGGCCTGCTTTTCGGTGACCTCTCCCTTGGCAGCTTCCTGGGAGCGATCTACCGCTCGCTCGACATCTATCATTCACCTCGGCGGCTGCGGGAGATGCGGACGGCCGCGATGGCGCGCCCCGCCGGCTGGAATGATGCCGCGGCAAACTATGCGAACATCTACGATTCAACCCTCTCGGTCGCCTGAGGCGGCATGCCGGCCACATTGCCAGAAAAATAACCGCGCAGGTTGCATACCGAGCCGAACCGCTCATTGCGCGCGCGATGCCGCCAGCCCTGAACCAGATCAGATAGGCGACTCACCCTAACGCCGAGGACACACGCCCTCAGCGGCGTCGGAAAGTTTGCGTGCAATTTCCCGCATCAACAAACCATGATTCCAGCCGTTGCCGTCGCTTTTGGCGAAATTCCGAGCGCGATGGAACGCGTGGGTCTCGGCCGCGTCATCACCGACGCGGATCACCACGTCCGGACGGAAAGGGCAGACCGCGGTGGCGCGCTCGTCAACAGCGCGTTGCGAACCGCTCATTGCGCGCGCGATGTTGCGCGTCTGCTGGCTGATGTCGTTGCGGCGCTGTCCGGACGCGAAGGCATGCAGTTGGTCTCTCATATAGACCTCGGACTGCCCCTCCAGCCAGGGGCTTCCCGCCTGGTTATCTATCTAGGCTGCCGGCGGCACGAGCCGCAGGGGTGCGATGCCGTGCAGCGGGGCTGCCGTGCATTGACGCGCGCACCCGAGCGGAAGTCCAGCAACCGTGTGTAGATCACGCTCGCATCCTGGCCCGCTAGATACGTTATCCCGTCGCGATGCCAGCCTGAGACGTGGGTTGGCCTCGAGCGCGCGCCTCCCCGTCGGGCGGGGCCTGTCAGCCATATGAGAGGAACCCGCGATAAGTCCCGCTCGAGCAAGCCGGAGCACGTTCTGTTCATCCACTGCCAGCCGGGCTCCTAACGCGCCACCAAGTTCGGCAAGCTTTGAGAACTCTGATGACTACATCCGGTGAGGTCGATACGGGATGCCGTTTGCGACCTGCAGTTCTCTTA
>DAIMKE010001134.1:0-2741 GCA_036721875.1 Bradyrhizobium sp.
TTGTCGGCGAGTCCGGCTGCGGCAAGAGCGTGACCGCGCTATCCGTCATGCGACTGGTGCCGGATCCGCCGGGCCGGGTCGTCGGCGGCTCCGTGACGCTGGAAGGGACCGACGTGCTCGGGCTCGATGAAGCCGAAATGCGCAAGATCCGGGGCAACCGGATCTCGATGATCTTTCAGGAACCGATGACCTCGCTCAATCCGGTCATGCGAATTGGCGACCAGATCACCGAGGTGATCCGCCTGCACCAGGACGTCACGTCCAAGCAGGCGTGGACAAAGGCAGTCGAGATGCTGCGTCTCGTCCGCATCCCCGAGCCTGAACGCCGCGCGCATGAATATCCGCACCAGCTTTCCGGCGGCATGCGGCAGCGCGCCATGATTGCGATGGCGCTGGCGTGCCGGCCGACGCTGCTGATCGCGGACGAACCGACCACCGCACTCGACGTCACCATCCAGGCGCAGATCCTGGCGCTGATCGTCGACCTGCAGAAGACGCTCGGAACCGGGTTGATCCTGATCACGCACGATCTCGGCGTGGTGGCGCAGACCGCGCAGCGCGTTATCGTGATGTATGCCGGCAAGAAGGTCGAGGAAGCGACCGTCGAGGACCTGTTCGACAGGCCGATGCATCCCTACACGCGAGGACTGATGGCCTCGATGCCGGCGGTGATTTCGTTCGGCGCCAAGACCGACGCGCGGCTGACCGAGATTCCCGGCATGGTGCCGTCGCTGACCAACCTGCCGCCCGGCTGCGCCTTTGCGCCGCGCTGCGGCCTCGCCATCGACCGCTGCCGCGCCGAGTATCCACCGCTGCAGGAATTCGCCGGCAGGCATTCGGCGGCATGCTGGCGCGCAGCGGAAGCGGTGGCCCAGCCATGACCGATCAGCGCCCCCTGCTCGAGGTCAATGATCTCGTCAAGCATTACGCGGTTCGCGGCGGCGTGCTGCGACGCCGCGTCGGCACCGTGCACGCCGTCGACGGCGTCAGCTTCTCGGTTGCCAAGGGCGAGACCCTCGGGCTGGTCGGCGAGTCCGGCTGCGGAAAGTCGACGGTGGCGCGCAGCGTGCTCCGGCTGGTGGAACCATCCAGCGGCGCCATCAAGATGAACGGCACCGACATCGTCGGCCTGAGCAAGGCCGAGATGCGGCCGCACCGGCGTTCGATGCAGATCGTGTTCCAGGATCCGTTCGCCTCGCTCAACCCGCGCATGACCGCGGGCGATATCGTCGGCGAGCCGCTGTTGGTGCACGGCCTCGCCACCGGCCGGGCGCAGCAGGAACGCGTCGCCGAACTGTTCGCGCAGGTCGGTCTCCGGGTCGACCAGATGAAGAACTATCCGCATCAGTTCTCCGGCGGACAGCGGCAGCGCATCTGCATCGCACGCGCGCTGTCGCTCGGCCCGAGCCTGATCGTGTGCGACGAGCCGGTGTCGGCGCTCGACGTCTCGATCCAGGCCCAGGTGATCAATTTGCTGATCGACCTGCAGCGCAAGAACGGCTTCTCCTATTTGTTCATCGCCCACGATCTCGCGGTCGTGGCCCATATCAGCCACCGCGTCGCGGTGATGTATCTCGGACGCATTGTCGAGATCGCCGACAAGACCGAACTGTTCGCCAACCCGCGTCATCCCTATACGCAGGCGTTGCTGGCGTCGGTCCCGATCGCCGATCCCAAGGCCAAGAAGCTGGCGCCGATGATCGACGGCGATGTCCCGAGCCCGATCAACCCGCCGTCCGGATGCGCCTTCCACACCCGCTGCCGCTACGTCATGGACCGCTGCAGGGTGGAACGGCCGGCGCTGGCGGATGCGGGGGCACAGCATCAGGTGGCTTGCTGGCTGAATGATGGAACGGGGCGGCCGGAGAATTCGTAGGGTGGTGCCGTAGCCCGGGCGAGCGAAGCGACCCCGGGGACCGGTCCCGCATTTCGCTCCGCTCATGCGGGCTACGCATCAAAGCGTGGCTTCGTAGGGTGGGCAGAGCGAAGCGTGCCCACCTCTTCTCGCACAGCAAGAATGGTGGGCACGTCGCTGCGCTCCTTTGCCCACCCTACCAAACTACGCGGTTACGCCGCCGCAATCTCCACGACGATCTTGCCCGTCGTCACTTGCTCACCTTCAGCCACGTCGATAGCCGACACCGTGCCGGCGACGCCCGCCGTGTGCACGTGCTCCATCTTCATCGCCTCTAACGTCATCACGGGCTGGCCGAGCGTCACCTGCTCGCCCGGCTTGACCAGAACCGCCACCACGCGGCCGTTCATGGCCGCACGCACCTTGCCGTCACCGCCCGTTGCCGCGGCTGAAACCGGTGCCGCCAGGGTCAAGTCACGTACCGCGATCGTCATGCCGCGGTGCAGGACATGGAGCCGGTCGCCGTCGCGGAGGAATTTTGCGGTCTGCATCAGGCCGTCGGTACGGAAGCGGATCGTGTCGGCGCCGAGTTCGTCGATCTCGAAATTCTGCTCGCTGCCCGACAGGCCTACGAGATAAGCCCCATCGCGTTCGCGTACGATATCGACCTCGTTCACGCCGTGGCCGAGATCGATCCGTGTCGTCAGCGGGAACGTTGCCGCAAGACTCCGTCCGCCTCGCCACGGCGGCGCATGCGGATTGGTGACGTAAAGCAGCAGCGCCGCCAAGGCCGCTTCTGCTTTGTCGCCCGCACGCGGCGCCAGCAGTTCGTCGCGATGTTTGCCTATGAATGCCGTGGTCGCTTCACCCGCGGCAAAGCCGGGAT
>DAIMKE010001135.1:0-2740 GCA_036721875.1 Bradyrhizobium sp.
ACGCGGATCAGGTTCTGCGCGGTCGGCGTCACCATCAGCTTGGCGAACGACGGCTGCTCCGCGCGCAGCATCGCCAGCCGGTCGCCGCCGTGCTTTTCCCAGAGATCGATCAACGCATAGGGCGCGGGGTAATGCTCCTGCGGCGCAGCCTTGGCAGCCTCGCGGCGCATCCGCGAGGCGGCAAAGCCCCTGACGGAGCCGAAGCCGAACAGGGTATTGAACATCCCCGGCCGTGCGCGCTTCAGGCGGCCGGACACGGCGTCCTTTACCGCATTGAGGACGTGCCGCTCCTGCGTCACCGCGTCGACCAGCCCGAGCGACTTTGCCTTCCGCGCATCGATGGTCTTGCCGGTCAGCATCAGCGGCATCGACTGCATCGGGTTGACGAGCTGCGTGAAGCGCGCCGTGCCGCCGAGGCCGGGATGCAGGCCGAGCATCACCTCGGGGAAGCCGAACCGCGCGTCTTCGATGGCGATCCGCATCTGGCAGGCGAGCGCGACTTCGAGGCCGCCGCCGAGGCAGAAACCGTGGATCACGGCGACCGTCGGAATTTTCAATTCTTCGAGGCGATTGATCACCGCATGCGCGCGGCCGATCTCCATCTCGACCGCGCCCGCATCGGTGGCGCCGCGGAACGCGTTGACATCGGCGCCGGCGATGAAGCCGGACGTCTTGGCGGAGCGGATGACGAGCCCGGTCGGCCGTTGGGATTCCAGCTCGGTCAGCACCTTGTCGAGTTCCTCGATCAGGTCTGCCGAGAGCGTATTGGCGCTGGTGCCCTCGCGGTCGAACAGCAGCCAGGCGACGCCGTCGGCATCGCGGGTCAGTTTGAAATTCCTGTAAGCGCTCACGACGTCGGGCTTCGGCCCGAGTTCGAGCACGCGATCGCCGAGAAGGTTCATGATCCGAGATTCCATGATCACACCGTCTCTATCAGCATCGCGCCGCCCAGCCCGCCGCCGATGCATTCGGTGGCGATGCCGCGCCTGGTGCCCAATCGTTTCATGGCGTTGACGAGGTGCAGCACGATACGGTTGCCGCTGCAGCCCACGGGATGACCGAGGCTGATCGCGCCGCCATCGACGTTCAACCTGGTTTGGTCGAGTTCGCCGGCAGCACCGTCGAGGCCGAGAATTTCCCTGCAGAACTTTTCGTCGTTCCAGGCGGCGAGGCAGCCCAGCACTTGCGTCGCGAACGCCTCGTTCAATTCCCAGGTCTCGATATCGGACAGCGTCAGCTCGTTGCGCTTGAGAAGCTCCGTCGCCGACAGCACCGGGCCGAGGCCCATGATGCCGGGATCGAGCGCCGACCACTGGCTGTCGAGAATGACAGCCTTCGGCGTCAGGCCGTATTTGGCGACGGCCTCCTCGGAGGCGAGGATCACCCACGACGCGCCGTCGGTGATCTGCGAGGAATTGCCGGCGGTGACCTTGCCCCAGGGGCGCTCGAACACCGGCTTCAATCTGGCCAGGGATTCCGGCGTCGAGTCGGGCCGCACGCCGTCGTCATGATCGTAGAACTTGCCGTCGCGCGCGAACGAGGTTTCCACCTCGCCCTTGAGCCAGCCTTCCGATTGCGCTTTCGCCAGCCGCCGGTGGCTTTCGGCAGCATAAGCGTCCGACTGCGCGCGGGTGATGCCGAAGAGATGCCCGACCACCTCGGCGGTCTGGCCCATGTTGAGCTCGGTGATGGGATCGGTGAGGCCGCGTTCGAGCCCGATGACCGGCTTGAGATAGCTGGGCCTCACCTTGAGCGCGGCCATGATCCTGGCGCCGATGCCCTTGGCGCCGGCGACGCCTGCGAACCAGCGCACACCCTGTTGCGGCCACACCAGCGGCGCGTGGCTCAGCGCTTCCGCCCCGCCGGCCAGGATCAGGTTCGAGACGCCCTCGCGGATATATCGGTACCCCGTGTCGATCGACTGCATGCCGGAGCCGCAATTGATCTGCACCGTGAAGGCGACCATCCTCTCGCCCATGCCGAGCCGCAGCGCGGCGACACGGGCCGGATTCATCTCGTCGGCAATGACGTTGACGCAGCCCAGGATCACCTGATCGAAAGCGCTGGGCGCAAACGGCTGCCGCGCCAGCAACGGCCGGCCGCATTGCACGGCGAGATCGACCGGGGTGAACGGCCCGGGACCGGAGCGCGCCTTCAGGAACGGCGTCCGGCTGCCGTCGATAATAAAGACCGGTCGCGCCATCAGCTTGCCGCCCTCTGTTCACCCAGTTCCTGGAAGAACTGATGCACGTCGGCCGGCTTCCTGTAAATCGGCGACAGCGCTTCGGCTGCGAAATCGTCGACCTCGATCACCTTCGCCACCGCCTCATGTGCCGCCTTGAGGTTTTCGCCCTGAGCCTGCGTGATCACGCCCTTCTTCACGGCTTCCTTCCAGTCATGCAGCCGCGCGGCGCGCATCTGTTTGGAAATGCCCTCGGCCGCCGTGACCAGCAGGAACGCCTTCTCCAGCCGGGCTACGCCGCCATCGTCGTCGACCCGCGACAGGTCCGCCGTCAGGCGATCGCGCGCCGCCGATGGCTCCAGCACCAGCTGCGCGCACTGATGCACGACACGGTCGGACGGGCCGAGCACGCTTGCGCCGAACGGCTGGATCAGGAATTTCAGGATCACCGCCACGAAGCGGTTCGGCAGATTGGCCAGGATTTCCGCAAAACGGTTCTCGATGGTGCGGAAGCCGCTGGCCATGCACCATTCCAGCGCCGCGAAATCGGCCTGCTGC
>DAIMKE010001136.1:0-2739 GCA_036721875.1 Bradyrhizobium sp.
CGTCGGCAAGGGCTCGGCCGCCTCGCTGCGCCAGGCCGGCTGCCGCGTCATGGTCTCCGAAGTCGATCCGATCTGCGCGCTGCAGGCGGCGATGGAAGGCTATGAAGTGGTGACCATGGAAGACGCCGCGCCCCGCGCCGACATCTTCGTTACCGCGACCGGCAACAAGGACATCATCACCATCGAGCACATGCGCGCGATGAAGGATCGCGCCATCGTTTGCAACATCGGCCACTTCGACAACGAGATTCAGATCGCGGGCCTCCGTAACCTGAAGTGGACCAACATCAAGCCGCAGGTCGACGAGATCGAATTCCCCGACAAGCACCGCATCATCCTGCTGTCGGAAGGTCGCCTGGTGAACCTCGGTAACGCCATGGGCCATCCCTCCTTCGTGATGTCGGCGTCGTTCACCAACCAGACGCTGGCGCAGATCGAACTGTGGGCCAACAACAAGGACGGCAAGTACGACAAGAAGGTCTACGTGCTGCCGAAGTCGCTGGACGAGAAGGTGGCGCGGCTGCATCTGGCCAAGATCGGCGTCAAGCTCACCGAGCTGCGCAAGGACCAGGCCGACTATATCGGCGTCAAGCCGGAAGGCCCGTACAAGGCGGATCACTACCGGTATTGATTTCGGACGGGCTGCGTTACACACGCTGCCCCCGGGCAACCACGAGAGCCTCGAAAAGCCCCGGAGCGATCCGGGGCTTTTTGCTGGTTGCACGCACGGGCTGCCAGCATCTCGATACATCGCGTATCGCAGCGGTAAGCGTACAATGCGAGTTGCAATTTCTGCCTGCTGCCCATTACATCTGGCAGCAGGGAGAACGCCATGACCGATACGGCAGAGCATTTCGACGTCCTCATCGTCGGCGCGGGCTTGTCCGGCATCGGCGCGGGCTATCACTTGCAGGAGAAGTGCCCGGGCAAGAGCTACGTCATCCTCGAGGGGCGCGACTGCATCGGCGGCACCTGGGATCTGTTTCGCTATCCCGGCATCCGCTCCGATAGCGACATGTATACGCTCGGCTATTCGTTCAAGCCGTGGACGGAGCCGAAGGCGATCGCCGACGGGCCGCGGATTCTCAATTACGTTCGCGAGACGGCGGCCGACAACGGCATCGATGAGCACATCCGCTTCCACCATCGCGTCAAGCGCGCGTCGTGGTCGTCGCCGGATGCGCGCTGGACGGTGGAGGCCGAGCGCACCGCGGGCGAGGGCGCGACCGAGGTGGTGCGCTTCACCTGCAGTTTCCTGTTCATGTGCTCGGGCTATTACAAATACGAGGAAGGCTACACGCCGGAGTTTTCGGGCGCGGCAGATTTCGCCGGACAGATTGTGCATCCGCAGAAGTGGCCTGAAGACCTCGACTACGCGGGCAAGCGCGTGGTGGTGATCGGCTCGGGCGCAACGGCCGTGACGCTGGTGCCCGAAATGGCCAAGACCGCCGCGCATGTCACCATGCTGCAACGTTCGCCGACCTATGTGGTGGCGCGGCCGGCGGAGGATGCGCTCGCCAACAAGCTGCGCAAGAATCTCTCCGCCAAGCTCGCCTATCACCTGATCCGCTGGCGCAACGTGCTGTTCGGTATGTATTTCTTCCAGCTCTGCCGGCGCAAGCCCGACCGCGCCAGGCAGCTGATCCTGGGCGGCGTCAAGATGGCGCTGGGTCCGGAGTACGACGTCGGCAAGCACTTTACGCCACGCTACAATCCGTGGGAGCAGCGCCTCTGCCTGGTGCCCGACGGCGATCTCTTCAAGTCGATCCGCGACAAGCGGGCTTCCGTCGCGACCTGCGAGATCGATACCTTCACCAAGGGCGGCATCAAGCTGAAGGATGGCAGCGAACTCGAAGCCGACATCATCGTCACCGCGACCGGGCTGGTGCTGCAGGTGGCCGGCGGGCTCGACGTCAGCGTCGACGGCCGCGCGGTCGATTTCGCGCGCACGCTGAACTACAAGGGCATGATGTATTCGGACATCCCGAACTTCGCCTCGGCGTTCGGCTACACCAACGCGTCGTGGACGCTGAAATGCGACCTGACCTGCGAATATGTCTGCCGTCTCATCAACTACATGGACCGGCACGGCTACCGGCAGTGCATGCCGCACAACGTCGATCCCTCGATCACCGAACTGCCGTCGCTGGATTTCTCCTCCGGCTACGTGCAGCGCTCGATCGCGAAGATGCCCAAGCAGGGTTCGAAGCGGCCGTGGCGGCTGTACCAGAACTACGCGCTCGACATCGTCACGCTGCGCTACGGCAAGGTCGACGACGGGGTAATGAAGTACTCCTGACGCTGAGCCTGACCCTTGGCCTGGGTGCGTCCGGACGCCCCATGCGCTATTTCGCGTATACGTGGCCCCTCGCGAATCGTTCAACATGACCGCACGGTTAACGCCGGATTAACCGGCGTCGTTCTACGCTGTGTGGGCCGGTGGCACCTGACAGCACGAGGAAGCCCCATGGACGCCCAGCGAATAGCCGTTGATGCCATCGTGGCGTTGACCGATTGCGACCGCGAGGCAGCCATTGCCTTCATCCGCAAGTTCTACCTGGCCGGCGTCCGGGATCCCAAGCGGTTGACCTTCAAGGGCCTGCAGGCGCTGCGGGGCTGAAACTCCGGCCCTCGTCATACCCCGCGAAGGGGTATCCAGTACGCCACGGCCTATCGATTCAATCACTAGAGCGGTTCATGTTTTGATGGAAGCGTATCCGGCATTGACGAAATAGTTGC
>DAIMKE010001137.1:0-2739 GCA_036721875.1 Bradyrhizobium sp.
ACCCAAAGCTGTGGCAGGTGAAGCTGCCCGACTTCGACCCCCTGCTGGACGATTGCGCCGCCATCCTCACCGAGAGCCGCTGCGCGGAATTCTGCACGGATCTCTGCGCCGAGGCCGTCCGGCGCGGCATTCCCGTCATCGTCGATGTCGACCGCGCGATGTCGCTGCGCGAGGGCCTGCTGAACGCCTCGACGCACCTGGTGTTCTCCAGCGAACCGCTGCAGGAGACCGCCGATGTGACCGACGACGCCCAGGCGCTGAAGAAAATTGCAAAACTGACCCCGTCGTTCCTGGCCGGCACCAGGGGTCCGAGGGGCACGATCTGGCTGGACCAGAACGGGGCGGTTCAGGAAACCCCGGCCTTCCCGGTCCACACGGTGGACACGCTCGGCGCCGGCGACGTCTTTCACGGTGCGTTTGCGCTCGCCATCACCGAGAAGCAGGAATTGCGGCAGGCGCTGCGCTTCGCCTCCGCTGCTGCCGCGCTCAAATGCACCCGGTTTGGGGGCGCCTTCGCTGCCCCGCAACGTACTGAAGTTGAAGAGCTTTTACGTGGTGGCCAGGCGGCTACCCGAGCCCCTGCAGATCAATAAGCAGGCTTGCTATAGAAGATTTTTCTATATATTAGGGTGATAGACCCTATGTATGGAACATTCTTCTCATGACTGACGTAGCCGTTCAGCTTCCCGAAGCCAGCCGCCGTCTCGATGCCATCGACCGCAAGATCCTGACGGTGCTGCAGGAGGACGCCTCCCTCTCGGTCGCCGAGATCGGGGACCGGGTCGGGCTGTCGTCGACGCCATGCTGGAAGCGCATCCAGCGGCTCGAGGCCGATGGGGTCATCCTGCGCCGGGTGGCGCTGGTCGACCAGAACAAGATCGGGCTTGGCATTTCGGTGTTCGTTTCGGTCGAGAGTAGCGACCATTCCGACGCCTGGCTGCGCAAGTTCGCCGACGCGGTCAGCGCCATGCCCGAGGTGATGGAGTTCTACCGGATGGCCGGCGACGTCGATTACATGCTGCGCGTCGTGGTCGCCGATATGGCCAGCTATGACGTGTTCTACAAGAAGCTGATCAGCGCCGTGCCCCTGAAGAACGTCACCTCCCGCTTTGCGATGGAGAAAATCAAGTCTGTCACCGCACTGCCGGTGCCGGCGGCGTAGCCGACACCCGCAGTACTACGGACGACGTTCGTTACCGAACATTAGCCCTATTCCCATACACGTGGGGGGATGGGTCAGACAGACATCACAATCAGCCGCCGTTGGCCGGCCTGGCTTAACGCCACGCTGTTGCTGGCCGTGAGCTTCATCGGCGTCGCCGGGCTGTCTTTTCAGGCTCGCCCGGACACCGAGATCGTGGCCGTGGCATTTCCGGTCTGGTGGGACTCCCGGCAGGCCGTCTCGGCCGCCGCCTCAGCCAATGCTGCCATCGTCCGCGTCACCGCCGTCCCATCGCTGCTGGTGGTGCGGCCGGACGGCCATGAGGGATTGTCACGGCTGCAGGCGGCCGGGGCCTGGTTCACCATCGATCCGCAAGCGATCGCCGCCTGCTTCACGAAAGTCATATAGGGGATTCGAGCATGACGACCGCCAATCGCGAACTTGAGGCATTGCGCGAGACCGCGAGCAAGACGCTGATCGTCCTGCTCTGGCTGCATGTCCCGGTCGCCGCCGCCATCGGCATGTTGCGCGGCGCCGATTGGACGATGCCGACCCTGTTCACGATGGTGCTGGCTGCCGCTGCAACGTTTTCGTGGCGCACGGCAGGCAACGGGCTGTCGACGCGGCTGATCGTCTCCGTCGCGGCAATGGGCGGCGTCGCCGTGTTCGCCGCGCAGATGTCGGGACATCCCTGGCAGATCGACCTGCATATGTACTTCTTTGCAACGCTCGCCTGCCTGGTCGCCTATTGCGACTGGCGGCCGATCATCGCCGGTACCGTCGCGGTCGCGCTGCATCACCTGATCCTCAACTTCGTCGTTCCCGCCGCGATCTTTCCGGGTGGCACCGATCTCGGCCGCGTCGTGCTTCACGCGGTCATCCTGATCATGGAAGCCGGCGTCCTGATCTGGCTCGCCTTCCAGCTCGAGCAGTTGTTCGCGACCACGGCTGAAAAGACCGCAGAAGCCGATGCAGCCAACGCCGCCCAGGCCCGCGCCCATGCCGAGCGCAGCGACGCCGAACGACGGGTCAAGCTGGAGTCGGATGCCGCGATGCGCAGCATGGCCGACGATTTCGAACGCAAGATCGGACACATCGTGCAGGCCGTCACGGTCGCCGCCGGCGAAATGCAGGGCATGTCGTCGTCCATGAGCCGCAGCAGCGAGGAAACGGCGCGGCAAACCGAAGCGGCCGCAGCCGCATCGACGCAGGCCTCCGTCAATGTCGGCACGGTCGCAGCCGCAGCCGAGGAACTGACCGCCTCGATCAGCGCGATCGCCAACCAGGCCACGCGCTCCGCCGAAGTCGCCGGCAAGGCCGCCAACGAAGCGCGCCGCACCAATGCCGTCGTCGAGGGGCTCGCCAGCGGCACCCAGAAGATCGGCGAGGTCGTGACGCTGATCCAGAGCATCGCCAGCCAGACCAACCTGCTGGCGCTGAACGCCACGATCGAAGCGGCGCGCGCCGGCGAGCATGGCCGCGGCTTTGCCGTGGTGGCGAGCGAAGTCAAGGCGCTGGCCAATCAGACCGCGAAAGCGACCGAGGAAATTTCCGCGCAGATCCAGGATATTCAGACC
>DAIMKE010001138.1:0-2737 GCA_036721875.1 Bradyrhizobium sp.
CCGGCACCAGCGTATGACCGCCGGCGATCAGCTTGGCGTCTTCGTTCTTCACCAGGAGATTGGCGGCCTGCCGCACGGTCGCCGGACGATGGTATTTGAATTCGTACATGAGAACTTCCTGATCGCAGGTCGCGATGAAATCGATTAAGCGAGGTCGGACTTAGGCGAGATCAGATTCGGCCATCGCCTTGGCGCCGGCGGCGATCGAGGCAACGATGTTCTGGTAGCCGGTGCAGCGGCACAGATTGCCTTCGAGCTCTTCGCGAATGACGTGGTCGGAGAGGTCATGCCCCTTGCGATGCACGAGATCCACCGCGGTCATGATCATGCCGGGGGTGCAGAAGCCGCACTGCAGGCCGTGATGTTCGCGGAAGGCTTCCTGCATCGGATGCAGCGGCGCGCCGTCGGCCGCGAGGCCTTCGATGGTCTTGACCTCGTGGCCATCGGCCATGACCGCGAGCGTGGTGCATGACTTCACCGCCTTGCCGTCGAGATGCACGACGCAGGCGCCGCATTGCGAGGTGTCGCAGCCGACATGGGTGCCCGTCAGCCGCAGATTCTCCCGCAGCAACTGGACCAGCAGGGTACGGGGATCGACATTGGCGTTGACGGGGGTACCGTTCACGATCAGGGAAATCTTGGCCATCAGCACTCTCTTGGGCTGCACTGCCGGATATAGCGGCAGCACAGGCGTTTTAAAGTCATTCCAAAGGCCATAATATGGGCCCTATTGGCAATGAGCAACCTCAGGAGCCCCGCATCCGGGGCATGGCGTGACAGACTTGACGAGACCGTTTTGGCCGCGGCCTGAGGCCAGAATCAGCCAGACCTGATCAGCCTTGCACGGCCTTGCCGAAATTGGCGAAGAACTCGTCGGCCAATTTCTTGGCCGCGCCGTTGATCAGCCGCTGCCCGAGCTGGGCGAGCTTGCCCCCGATCTGCGCCTCGACATTGTAGCTGAGCAGCGTGCCGCCATCCTTCTCGGACAGGGCCACCGTGGCGCCCCCCTTGGCGAAGCCGGCGACGCCGCCCTCGCCTTCGCCCGAGATCCTGTAGCCGTTGGGCGGGTCGAGATCGCTCAGCATGACCTTGCCCTTGAAGCGGGCGGAGACCGGCCCGACCTTCATCTTGGCGGTGGCGCGGAAGCCGTTGTCCTCGGTCCTTTCAAGCTCCTCGCAGCCGGGGATGCAGGCCTTCAGCACTTCGGGATCATTCAGCTTGGCCCACACGGCCTCGCGCGATGCCGCAAGCTGGACTTCGCCGTTCATCGTCATGGCCATGGGGTTTCCTCCTGGATCGCTTCAACCTGATATCTCTCAAGTAAAGCACGCCCCGGCCAAAAGGAAGGCCGCCGATGACCATGAGCAATGCTTATTCGCACATGCAGCACATGCAAACCCGCACCGCCCATTGGCAGCGGCAGGCGGTAATGGTTAGGTCGCGCGCAGATGAGCACATCCCTCTCCGCCCTGCTTGCCCCCATGCTGTCGAGTGCTGCGATGCGCGCGGCATGCGACGATGCCGCATGCCTGCAGAACATGCTGGATTTCGAGGCGGCGCTGGCGCGGGCCGAGGCCGCGCTCGGGGTGATTCCGGCGGATGCAGCCGGCCCGATCGCAATGGCCTGCCGGGCCGAATCGTTCGACCTCGCGGCGCTGGCGGACGCCGCTACCAGGTCCGGCAACCTCGCGATCCCCCTCGTCAAGGCGCTGACATCGAACGTCGCCAAAGTGGATGCCGCGGCGGCGCGTTACGTCCATTGGGGCGCGACCAGCCAGGATGTCATCGATACCGCGACCATGCTCGGCCTTCGCGCCGGGATCGACGCGCTGCTCGCCGACTGCGAGCGCGCCATCGCCGGCTTCGCCGGGCTGGCACGTCAACACCGCGATACCGCGGTTGTCGCCCGCACCTGGCTGCAGCACGCCTTGCCGATGCCGTACGGACTGAAGCTTGCCGAATATGCCGCAGCGCTGCACCGCTCGCGGGCGCGGCTGCGGCGTCTGCGCCGCGAGACGCTGGCACTTCAGTTTGGCGGCGCCGCCGGCACGCTCGCCTCCCTCGGCGACAAGGGACTCCAGGTGTCGGAGCGACTGGCGACGGAGCTCAAGCTGCCGTTGCCCGACGCGCCCTGGCACACCCATCGCGACCGCATCGCGGAGGCGGCTTCCGTGTTCGCGATTCTTGCCGGGAGTTGCGGCAAGATCGCGCGCGACGTTACGCTGATGATGCAGACCGACGTTGCCGAAGCGTTCGAGCCCGCCGGCGAAGGCCGCGGCGGCTCCTCCGCCATGCCGCACAAGCGCAATCCGGTGGCCGCCGCCAGCGCGCTCGCCGCAGCCACCATGGCCCCCAATCTCGCGGCGACAATATTTGCCGCACAAGTGCAGGACCACGAGCGTAGCGCCGGTCCCTGGCACGCGGAATGGCCAACGCTGCCGACGCTGCTGCTGGTCACGTCGGGCGCGCTCGCGGCCATTGTGGATATCGCCGAGGGACTCGAAGTCGACACCGCGCGCATGCGCACCAATCTCGACGCGACCAGTGGCCTCATCATGGCCGAAGCGGTGGCGATGGCGCTTGCCGAAAAGGTCGGCAAGAGCGATGCACATCATCTGGTCGAAGCGGCGAGCAAGCAGGCGGTTGCGGACAAGAAGCATCTGCGCGATGTGCTGACAGCGGATTCGAAAATCACTGCGCAGCTCGATGCCGAAAAAATCACTGCGCTGTTCGAGCC
>DAIMKE010001139.1:0-2734 GCA_036721875.1 Bradyrhizobium sp.
AAGAAGGCGCGGCGGTTGCGGATGCAAACTGCGGCAGCGCGCCTGCCGCAGGGCGTCGCTCTGGCAGGCGCTGTCGCGCAAGGTTAGACTTCAGGCTGGACTTGCGGTTGCAAGTCGCCGATTCCGATCCCCAAAAAATGGAACCGTCGATGCCGAGTTTTCACAACGGCGATGTCGAAATTGCCTATCTCGACGAAGGCGAGGGCGATCCGATCATCCTCGTGCACGGCTTTGCCTCCAGCAAGAACGTCAACTGGGTCTACCCGACCTGGGTATCGGACCTGAAGAAAGACGGCCGACGTGTGATCGCGCTCGACAATCGCGGCCACGGCGATTCCAGCAAGCTCTATGATTCCGCGCAGTACGAGATCGCCATCATGGCCAATGACGTCATTGCGCTATTGGATCATCTGGCCATCGATCGCGCCGATATCATGGGCTATTCGCTGGGCTCGCGGATGACGGCGGTACTGGCGCGCGAACAGCCGCAGCGGCTGCGCTCGGCGATCCTCGGCGGTATCGGCATCGGCCTGATCGAGGGCGGTGGACCCGGCGAGAACGTCGCCACGGCCCTGGAGGCGCCATCGCTGGAGGACGTCACCGATCCGGTCGGGCGGACGTTCCGCGCCTTTGCCGACCAGACCCGCTCCGACCGAAGCGCGCTTGCCGCCTGCCTGCGCGGATCGCGGCGCCTGATGACGCGCGAGGAGGCTGTCGGGATCGGCGTGCCGGTCCTGATCGCGGTCGGCACCAAAGACGAGATCGCGGGCTCGGCACAGGCGCTCGGAAGGATCATCCCGGGCGCCGAGGTGCTCGATATCCCGAACCGCGATCACATGCGCGCGGTCGGCGACAAGGTCTACAAGGCCGGCGTCGCCGACTTCCTGTCACGGCGGCAGTGAGCGCTCGCGCGTTGCGCTCTTGCCGGCGAAATGTCTGATCGCCGCGATCAGTACCACCGTGGTCGCAAGCCACGCCATGCGTGCGCCGTAGCGATCGTGCGGGCCGGAGATGACGGCGCAGATGAAGGCGTTGCCGAGCACGGCGAGTGAGACCGTGCCGGCGAGCAGGGTGACGTGATCGAGCCGCCGGCGGAGCAGGCCGTGAGCGAACAGCATCGCAGCCAGCAGCATCGAGCCGAGCGCGACGGGGACGTGGACGTAGTTGATCGCTGTGAAGTCGAAATGCCAGCGCTGCTGCTGCGCCGCGCGCATCGGCTTCACCTGGGACGGAATATAGCGCTCGATGATGCCGTAGGTGTGGCCGAGCCAGCCATCGGTGCCTTCTCCGGTGGCGACGTGGACCAGTTGCTGCACGGTCCCGGTAGCCGCCGCCCGCCCCTGCCAGGCCGGGTATTCGGCAAGCGAGCGCAGCACGATAAAACTCATCTCGTCGTCCAGTCCCTTGAAGCGTCCGAGCGTGTTGAACATGCTGTTGCCCCACAGGAACTGGTCGGCCGTGGCGGGGAGCCGATCGCGATAGGGGCACAGTTTCAGATTTTGCTGCGGGCAATGATCCCGCAGATATTGCGCGACGATGCCATCCTGCAGCATTCGCCCGAACGCGACGCCGTAACCGCCGGGCGTCCATGCCAACTGTCCCGATAGCGCGAAATTCGTGGACAGCAAGAGCGCGGCGCCGGCAACGATCGTCAGGCTTGCCTGTGTCAGCCCGGCAACGGAGATGCGTCCACGCAGGAAGGGGAGCGCGATCCAGCCGACGCAACACAGTCCGAGCAGCACGGCAAGCGTCGCGCTGTGCGAAGACGCGGCGAACGCCGTCACTGCGAACAGCAGGCATTTCTCCGGCGTCGAGGTATCGTCGCCACAGGTGGCCAAGATGAACAGCGCCAGCACGGACAGCCCGGCGAAGATGTCGGTCAGGAGCATGCTCGCAAGCCAGGGCAGCGAGGTGGTGATGCTGAGCGCAAGGCCAATGCCGAGCAGCCGCAACGGCTGGCTCATGCCCAGCACCCGGAGCGTCAGTTGCAGGATCCACAGCGTTACCAGCGCCTGCACGCCGAGATTGATCCAGAAACTCGAATCTTCACCAAAATGGAGATAAAGGCCGAACGTCGTCGAGCGGCTCGGCACCAGATAGCCTTCATACCAGCGAGCCAGATAGCCGCCGGTATCCCATTGGAGCAGGGGGTAGCCATTCCACAGGGCTGGGGCCAGCAACATCAGCGGAATGGCGATGGCGGCGGCCCAGGCCGCCCGCAGGTCTACGACGCGCGCGCTTAAGGTTTGCGTGCTGATGTGACTTCCCCCCCACCAGGGCCACCATCCGGGAACAGGAGGCTGGCCGAAATTCACCAATAGTCGGACTTCGAATGGCTTGATTTCCCGATTTCGCTGACCACCTTGAACAGACCCGAGGGGCCGCCGGGAGTACTATGCCGGGCGCCTGCCCGGGACAGAAGCCCGCCCGCCGTGCTATAATATTCATCAACAAGAGAATATCGCGGGCGCAAACCGAGAGAAAACCGATGGCAGTGCATCAGGTCAATCCGCAGGGTTCGAAACTGGCCGCGCTCGATCCGATCTGGGATCGCGTGCGAAGCGAGGCTGAGGACATCGTCCGCCGCGAGCCCGAGTTGGCCTCCTTCATCTATTCGACAGTGCTGCATCACGATCGTCTGGAAGATTCGGTGATCCATCGGATCGCCGAGCGGCTCGATCATTCGGCGCTTTCGGGCGATCTGATCCGCCAGACCTATGACGAGGCGATGCGC
>DAIMKE010001140.1:0-2727 GCA_036721875.1 Bradyrhizobium sp.
CTCCGGCGCGGTCGGTTCGGCGGTCGGCCAGATCGCGAAGATCAAGGGTGCGCGCGCCATCGGCATCGCCGGCGGCAAGGAGAAGTGCGACTACGTCAGAAGCGAACTCGGCTTCGACGAATGCCTCGATCATCGCGATCCGGACCTGGCCGCGAAACTCAAGGACGCCTGTCCGAAGGGCATCGATGTCTATTTCGAGAACGTCGGCGGCGCGGTGTTCGAGGCGGTGTTCCCGCTGCTCAACGCATTTGCGCGCGTGCCCGTGTGCGGCCTGATCTCCGAGTACAATAATTTCGGCGAGACCAGTCCGACATGGGCCGGCAAGATGATGCGTGCGGTGCTGACCAAGCGGCTGACCATCCGCGGCTTCATCGTCAGCGATTTCGCAGCGCGTCACGGCGACTTCCTGCGCGACATGTCGCAGTGGGTGCGCGAGGGCAAGGTCAAGCACAAGGAGTTCGTCACCGAAGGTCTGGACAGCGCGCCTGCCGCGTTCATGGGCCTGCTGAAGGGCGCCAATTTCGGCAAGCAATTGGTGCGCGTCGGGCCCGACAAGGCGTAAGCCGTCACAACATCTCGGAGAAGATGAAACATGGCAGGAATTCTTGAAGGCAAGGTCGCGCTCGTCACCGGCGGCGCTTCCGGTATCGGGCAGGCGACCGCGGTGGTGATGGCGCGGGAAGGGGCGCGGGTGGCGGTGGCCGACCGCGCCGAGGCGGATGCAGCAGGAACGGTCGCGCTGATCAATTCAGCCGGCGGCCAGGCGATCGCCATCGGCGGCGACGTCACGCACGAGGCCGATGTGGCCGCGATGGTGGCGCGCGCGGTCTCGGCCTTCGGGCGGATCGATTGCGCATTCAACAATGCCGGTATCGCGCCGCGCGCTGTCGGCCCGGCGGGCCAGCGCCTGCATGAACTCAGCCAGGAGGCGTTCGACCGCATGCTGGCGGTCAACCTCACCGGCGTCTTCCTGTGCCTCAAGCACGAAGTGATGCAGATGCTGTCGCAGGGCGGTGGCGGCGCCATCGTCAACACGGCCTCGATCGCGGGCCTGATCGGGCTCGCCACCTCAGGCCATTACGTCGCCGCCAAGCACGGCGTGGTCGGGCTGACCAAGAGTGCTGCGATCGAATACGCCCAGGACGGCATCCGCGTGAACTGCGTTAATCCCGGCTACATCACCACGCCGATGACCACGGAGACGATCGCGGAGCGCGGCGAGGAAATCCTGGCCAAGGTGCCGATGCGGCGCATGGGCGTTCCCGGCGAGATCGCTGAAGCGGTGGCCTGGATGTGTTCGGACAGAGCGTCGTTCATGACCGGCGCAGCGCACGTGGTCGACGGCGGATACTATGCGGCGTGAGGCCGTGGTTGGCTCCGGCGGGCAACGGTGTTACGTCGCCTTGCTGAGCAGTTCGTCCAGCCAGACATCGGTCTGGCCGGGCGCCCTGACGTGGCGGACCTCAAAACTGTCGGGCGCAAAGCGATATTCCACCAGCCCGGTTTCCTTGACGCCGATCACTTCCTGCATCCGGTCCGGAATGACGAAGCCGGCGGATGGCGCCCAGACATGCCGGGTGCGGCCAAAGGTGAAGTCGCGCCGCTGGTGCACGTGGCCGGAGGCGACGAGCCGCAAATCGACCGCCGAAAGCATCTCGATCAGCTCCTTGCGCCGGGGCTGCGGGATGTAGCGTATCGCGGACGATTCAAGCTCGGGATCGTCGGGTGTGTTCAGAAATAGCGGCTTGTGCAGAAACAGCGCCACCGGTCTGCCGTTGGCTTTCGATAGTTCGGATTTGAGCCAGTCGAACTGTTCGGCCTCGCTCTCGATCCCGGTGTTCATGATCAGCGAGTTCAGCCCGATGAAGCACCAGCCGGCTTCGTCGAAGCGCCAGCGGTCTTCGCCGATCACATCGATGTAATTCTTTCGTTCCTTCTCGGTCGCCGGCTGTTTCGGGGCGGGGCCGATCGCCGTCGGATTGTCGCCGAGGTCGTGATTGCCGGGCAGCAGGCGGCTCGGCACCGGCAGCGCGCCGTGAAGCTCTTTGGCAAATTCGAGATCGCTGCGGCTGGTCGGCGCGTCGAACGCGAGATCGCCGCTGTTGATGACGAGATCCGGGCGCGTCGCGTCGATATGTTCGCTGACGCGGTGAAAATTATCGGTCAGCTTTTGCAGGCGGCGAGCGAGGTGGGTATCGGAAATTTGCGTCAGGCGAAATTCGGTCATGCAGCATTCCTTTCGACCCGATCATAATAAGCCGGAAAGTCGGATCGATGACATTCAGTTGTCGTACCCGCGAAGGCGGGTACCGCATTACGCCGCGGCCTCTCGATTCAAGCATCGGCGTCTCTGCAATACTGGATCAACCGCAGGAACCTGTCATCGGGCGGCCATTCGGCCGACCCGGTGGCGGGTGATGACGACTGGTTGCGCGGCGCAGTGTGTCGCGCAGCGCCTCACCCCAGCGTCCGTCGCCAGAACGCCAGCATGTCTGTTTTGAACAACTCCGCTTCGCCGTCGCGGCTGCCGATTTTTGCGCCCTTGCGGCCGTAGCCGGCTTTCAGCGCGTAGACCATCAGGTCGCGATCGACCAGCTTGCTGTCCCCGACACCGGTCAGCGGATGGATGAAGGCGCCGTCATTGCCGATATAGATCGTCGGCGCGGCCGGCGACACGGAGGCTTCCGCGACGTTCTCGATTCCAGTGCCGCGGTCAAAGCTGTGGTG
>DAIMKE010001141.1:0-2725 GCA_036721875.1 Bradyrhizobium sp.
CATCGGCGCGGCTGCCGCACCAGCCGCTCGATCTCGAGCCGCTTCGGCACGGCCTCGTCAACTATCGAGCCGTATCTCGCGTGCAGCGCTTCCGCCATCGACCGCCACGACTGCACCCGCGCCGCATCGTCGGGATGCGTTGCGAGCCACGCCTCGACATCGCCGCGGCGTTCCGCCGGCAGCTCGTTGTCGACGTAAGCATGCAGCTCGTCTTCGGTGACGGGAATGTTGGGGTCGGTCATCTGTGTGGTCTCTGTCTCTTCCTGATCTCGTGTTTATTCTCTGATCTGCCTGTTCATCACGCTTCCACTACTTCACCCGCCGCAGCGCTGCGCGTTCGCCCTCCAGCGCAGCTTTGACATGGGCGCGGGCGCGGGCAAGCCGGGACATTACGGTGCCGATCGGCACGCCCTGGATGTCGGCGACCTCGCGGTAGCTCAGTCCTTCGAGCATCACGAGCAGCAGCACCGAGCGCTGTTCTTCCACCAGCGTCGCAAGCGCGCGGGCGATGTCGCGGCCTTCGGCCTCGGTCCCGCTGGCATCCGGGTTGTTGTCGAGCAGCGGCATGAATTGCGGCCGCCGCGCCAGCGATCGCCGCCGGTTCTTGTTGAGGTTGGTCAGGATCGTATAGAGCCAGCTCCTGACGTCGCCGCCGAGAAACAGCCGCTCCGAGCGCAGCGCGCGTACCAGCGTGTCCTGCACCAGATCGTCGGCGATGTCGGCGTCGCGCGCGAGTGCGCGAGCGTAGCGACGGAATCATGGCTTCGACACTTTGGCGAAACGCGTTCATTGACACCAGTTAACAAGGGTTGCCGGCGCGAACGCCTTACCCAACATAACACCCAATCGAGGCGTCTATTCCGGTCATTGAGCCGCAGGTCAAGCAGCGTTAATCGAAAGTCGAATTTGGGCTCGACCCCGCCGGAGTGCTGGTGTACCTCCAAACGGAGGCGCGATTTGTCGACCTGTCGCGCGGTTGCCGGATGCGTCTGACATCACGTTGAGCAAGGAATAGCCGCAGGTCCGATGTCCGCGCCCGTAATTTATTACATTCGCCATGGCGAGACGTCGTGGAATGCGGAAGGCAGGCTGCAGGGCACGCGGGACATTCCGCTCAACGAGCTCGGTCGTCGTCAAGCGGCAAATGCCGGCAACGTCCTTGCGGACCTGTTGGCGCGCGATGGCCGCGACAAGTCTTCGCTGCCGTTCGTCGCCAGCCCGCTCGGCCGCGCGCGGACGACGATGGAATTGGTGCGCAGCGCCCTGAAGCTCGCACCTGGCGAGTATGCGCTCGATGATCGGCTCCGTGAGATCGGCTACGGCGTCTGGGAAGGCTCGACGCTGGCCGAGATGCAGGCGGCCGATCCCGTGCTCTACGCGAAGCGCCTGACGGCGAAGTGGACGATGGCGCCAGATGGCGGCGAGACCTACGAGGCCGTGCAGCACCGGATGCGCGCCTGGTACGACTCGGTGAAAGACGACACCGTCGCCGTGGCCCATGGCGGCACGGCGCGGGCGCTGATGGTGGCGCTCGGCATCGAGACGCCGGCCAGCGCCGCCGACCTCCTGATCGAGCAGGGCGCGGTGTATGTGTTCCGCGATGGCGGGCTTAGGAAGTATAGCTAAGCTATTGTATTGACATTGTGTATACAGTGGCGTATACATGCACCATGGCAAAGAACCGCTCCTCATCCACGGAAGCTTTCGGAAATGCGGGCGCTGCTGTTGCGGAGCGGTCGTCGGTTGCGGATACGAAGGGCAGCATCAACCTGCGGATCGAGGCCAACACCCGGCAACTCATCGATGATGCAGCCGCGATTCTCGGCAAGACGCGTACGGAGTTCATGATCGAGACAGCCCGGCAACACGCGATTGACGTGCTGCTCGACCAGCGTCTGTTCGTGCTCGATACCAAGCGGTACGACGCCTTTGTGCACGCGCTCGATAATCCTCCGGCGCCGGGACCAAAGCTGCGGTCGCTGCTGCGCCGGGCGCCTGCATGGCAGGAGTAGGAGACGCGTCGAAACGCCCGATTGTCGGCCCCTGTGCCCCTGACCGTCGAGCACGACCTTTCGGGCTTCGACTGCGGCGAACCAGCATTGAACGACTGGCTGCGGAATCGGGCCTTGAAGAACGAAAGCCGTTTTCCGCGCACCTATGTCGTCTGCGAGGACAATCGCGTGGTCGGCTATTTCTGCATCTCGGCCGGGGCGGTGCAGCGCGCGGCTGCGCCGGGCAAGGTGCGGCGCAATGCGCCCGGTACCATTCCAGTATCGATCATCGGGCGATTGGCGGTCAGCCGCGACCACGCGGGCAAAGGGCTCGGCGCCGACCTGCTTTCGGACGCACTTCGACGCATTGCGGTTGCTTCACAGAGCATCGGCATTGGAGCTGTGCTGGTGCAGGCGAAGGACGAAGCGGCAAAGCGCTTCTACATGAGATGCGCCGAGTTCATCGAATATCCGGAAGACAGCCGCACCCTGTTTCTACCCATCGAAACCGTGGTCGCCGCCTTCGGCTAGCTTAGTTGACAACGGTGCTATCGGTACCGACGAGGGGACGACGCCGATCTCCTGATCGAGCAGGGCGCGGTTTACGTGTTTCGCGACGGGGCCTTGCGGAATATAGTTAAGGGTAGGGCTCGCTGCACCGTCGTGGCCGGGCTTGTCCCGGCCATCCAGGTGTTGCTTTGCGGCCGAAAAGACGTGGATGCCCGGGTCATAGG
>DAIMKE010001142.1:0-2721 GCA_036721875.1 Bradyrhizobium sp.
TCGGAAGGGGCTGCTTCCGTGAGATAAGTATCCCTCAATCCGGATCATTTGGTATAATATACGTTACCAATGTGCAAGCGATCTTGGTCCTATCCAAGACCCCGTCTAAGGTTCGCTCCCGCTTTGGCGAGTGCCACGACTAACGAGAGTGAAGCTTGATGTGCGCTAACGGCCTCGTCTCGCGTGCAGGTCTCATCACCATATCTAATGCCTGCGCTGCATTGAATGCTGCGTATAAGTGGATCCCAATCGACGATGATACCCAAGCTTGTTAGCTGAAGACAGTGTGCCGATAGCTCATGCCCAAATTTGTAGTTTTTACCCCGTAGCTCTATGGTGGCTTTCAATATTTTCTCCGCAGCTTGTAATGAAGCCCACTTCGACTCACCGGAGCGGGCTCCGTCCATTAGGCTGGTGACGGCAGTTTGGATGTCTCCGCGTGCGATCTGAATGAGCTTGTGATGTCTGATTGCCTCAAGGAGGTAGTGTGCCTCCGATGCCAATACGAACTTCTCAAAGATTTCTTTGATTAATTCGTCAGAAAGCGAAGCGGCCTTGGCCGGTGTGAGCGATTCGACTAACTGCAAAACGGTGCAGATCGCAGGTCCGCGAGTGAAGGTTTTTCGTTCCGAAAATTTTCGAACGGCAATAAATCGTACGCTGCCATAGATGCGAGGCAGCGAGAGACGATACAGATCTCCTTCGATGATGAGGACTGTCTTACCCGGGGAGAAATCTGTCTTCGTGCGGTCCCCATAAGCTGCCGTGTACCAATCATGAATATTTCTTGATAGCTGAGCAAACTGCTGAAGCTCATGCGGCGCGCCTGGCGGGAGAGCCACGAGTGGCATCGATACCTTAAAGCGCTTGCCGACGGCCATAACGGCGTGGATCGAGCGATTCTGAATGGCTAGACCGTCTCGGGCAAATGCCGAGTCGATTTCTCGCATCATTGCTTCAAAGTCAGGACCCGATTCCGGTATGACGACGTCGCTCACGAGTAGGCCTCGCCAGTGAGCTCAAGCGCTAAGCTTCGAACGCTATATGATTCCCTATTTATTCCTAGATTATTTGCTCGCGTAAGCCGCCAGCACAAAAAGGCGATCGAGACTTTCGACCCGGTTGCCACAAACCTCGATCCGACGACCTGAATTGTGGCCCAGCTCGCCTTCTTCACCGGGGCGAGTCCTATGATCCCGCAGGACCTTGATTTACATCCACTACGTGTCGGTCCTGCCCGACGGTAATCACGATCGTATAGCTCTTCTTCCCTCCCGCCTGATCAGTCGGTGGCGCTAGATGCAGCTGCCCGCCATACCATTCACCGGGCATCAACGTGTTGTCCTTGATGACCGTCTGCTCAAGCGCAGCCATGTTGCGTTGGCCGGTTTCGACGGTGGCGGCGAACATGGCTTCGTTTTGAATGGCGGCGTTGTTCTGTGCGATCACGGCGGCTGTCGGGCTGTAGAACGTGCCGGTGCGGCCGCCCGGCGTCGTGTAGCTTCCGTAACCTGCCTGTGAGGCACTGTAGGCGTTCGCGGCACCGGCGACGCCGGCGAGCACGGCTGCCGCCACCTGCCGGTTCTTTTCTTCCTGCTGCAGCATTTCGAAGGTGACGATCTGCATCCCGAAATCGGAGCCGCCGACGTGCTGGATGGCCTCGACCTGGGCGACCCGAAATTCGGTCGGCTGTCTGCCGAGGTTGTTGATGCCGACGACAAACACCGGTCGTCCGTTCGCCTGCAACTGGCGCGATGCCGGGCGGACCAGCACCAGCGAATTCTTCTGACGTGAGACCAGCGCCGGTTGCCCGTCTCGCATCAATGCCTGTTGCTGTGGATTGGAAGTCTTGAAGGCAATGGTTTCGTTGTTTGAAACGCAGCCGCCCAACGCAGCGCAAAGCGCCACGATTCCCAGATTACGCATGATCGAGATTCCCCAAGCCCGGCGTCATACAAGGCCAACCCTTGCGTGTAGGCAATACGGAACACGTGTAGTGCACAAGGGATATGAGTAGGTCAAAAGTCGCAGGCAGGTCGTCGCGTCTATGACCGGTTCATGCCACCTCCCGCGAAGGGCTTCGGCATGATATATTGCTTGCGCGGGCACGCCTTGGCAGGCCCCATCATGGTGAGGCAGAGTCGAATGTCGAAGCCGGTTATCTTTACCATTTCCGCGACCTGGGATGATGAAGCCTCGGTCTGGAGCGGGCATTGCGACGACATCCCGGCTGCGGCCGATGCGCCGACGCTCGACGAGTTGCTGGCGAAGATATCGGCGATGGCGCTGGACCTATTGCCCGACAATCATCCCGATATCGATCCAGCGTCGTTGTTCCTTCAGATCACTGCGCTACGCGAGGCCGAGCCGGCGGTAGCCTGAATGGCGCCTCAGTTCGACAAGCCGTTGCGCGATCTGCTGCGCGCCGCAGGTTGCATACTTGTCCGGCAGGGCAAGGGCAGCCACGAAATCTGGCATAGCCCGATGACGAAACGAAATTTTCCGGTGCCTGTCGGCATTCCGAGCCGCCATACCGCCAATGCCATTCTGCGTCAGGCGGGTTTGCCGAAGGCATTTTGAATGAGGCGCTGGCTCCGTGTCCCGGACGCGGTGCAGCGTGCAACGCTGCTCCGCAGAGCCGGGACCTTCTCCGGCCGCAACATGGACCCCGGCTTAGCAGCGCACCACGCCGCTCATGCGGCGCGTTGCGCAGCATCCGGG
>DAIMKE010001143.1:0-2719 GCA_036721875.1 Bradyrhizobium sp.
CGATCAACCGGGACGAAGGAAAAAGTCATGACAGAGACAGACAAGGGGCGCTGGGCCATCGTTGTCGCCAACGAAAAAGGCGGGGTCGGCAAATCGACGCTGGCGCTGGCCATCACCGACAAACTGGCGATCGCGGGATATTCGCCGGTCGTTATTCAAATCGACCGTCAAAAGCGGTTGTCGGCCGCGCTGGGCCAGGACGTCATCACCGTTGCATCAGATCCCAAGGCGGCGCGTACCGATCCCGGCAAGGAGCTGGCGCGGTTCAGCCCGGTGCTGGACGCCGTCACGCGAGCTGACACGGCTGCTCCGATCCTCATCGACATTGGTGCTGGCGAGGTTGGCCGGTTCTCCGAATGGGCGGCTCTGGTCGATCTGGACGAAGAATTTGGCGAATTCGGTTTCCATCCCTTCGTCTTCGTACCATTCACGGCCGAGGCAGAAGCGATGCGACAGGCGCATTGGACGGTCGAACGCCTGACGACGGCCATCCCTCGCGCAGACATCATCCTTGCCGAAAACCAGCGCGATGGCCGGATCGCTGATCTGCATCCGGCCTCCACTGCCTGGCGGGAGTGGACCGATAAGCTCAAGCCCGCTGCGGAGAGCAATGCACTCATCATCATGGGCGCCATTCCTGGCGGCTCATGGCGGTATTTCGAGGCGGTCGGCTCCCGGTTCATCGATGTCGTGGACCTCGATACGCCGGCAGCCATGCAATTGAGCGGCCTGCCGCGCGCGGAAGCCAAGATCGCACGCGGTGACGTTGCCCAGTGGCTGGTGGCGCTATTTGCAGAACTCGACCGCGTCCTCAAGACGACGGAGACGGTCAATGAAGAGTGAGAACTTCAGAACGGCGGCTGCCCGCGCCATCGACGAGGGCAGCCGGGAACGGTGGGCGAGTGCGCAGCGGCTGGCCTCTCAGTTCGAGACGGGCGCGGCCGAATTCGACCTGCGCTCGCTGGAGCGCCTCGGAGAAGAGGGCCTCGCGGCGTTCCTGTCGAGCCTCGGCCATCAAAACCCGTTTTCGAACCGGCGAGAACGGGAGCCCACTCCGCACGTCCAATCTTCCGCCGTTCCGGAGGCCGGAAGGGATTACGGCTGGGCGCTATTGCGAAGCAGCGAACCAAGGTGGTTCGTCCGAGCTGTCGTGCGTGGATTGGCTGCGGGTTTCGGTCTTGTCGTCATCGGCTCGGTCCTTCTCAAAATTGTTGAGTAACAGGACAATGACAAGCATCAAGGTCAAGAAATCCCCCGGTCCTGCACTGGCAGCTGCGCTACTCGTGGCATGCGGTGTCATGATCTTCAGTTTCTTCATTATCGGGCTTGTCGCCCCGTTTGAGAATCCGAACATCACCCCAGCTTATTTCTGGAGAACGGTCTGGGATGAAGGTTTCCACCGCTACTGCGGACCGGGGCCGTTGCAGGTCTTCGATCTCGATTGCCGCACAGCGAACCTTCGGGGGTGGTTGGCCTGGCCGCCGTTCGCTCTCCGGCTCTACCTTTTTCTTGGCTGCTCGATGATCGCGGCAATTCTTGCGGCCATCTGGAGCTGGAAACACACCTCGCCCAAGGAGACCGTCCGCACGATCCGGGGGCCGTGGCGGAAATTCGGCGCGCAGGGGCACGCCTCGCTGCGCAAGGCGATCGCCGTGACCGGAGCGCCGCAACCGGATTCGCTCTGGCTTGCACCTTACGTTCAGCTCACGCCCGTCGCGGAAGCTTCCAACATTCTCGTCATCGGTGACCAGGGTTCGGGCAAGAGCGCCGTGATCCGTGGCTGGGCGGAACAGATTCTGGCACGTGGGGAGCGGTCGATCATTCACGACGCCAAGGGGGACATTCTTGCCTGCGCTCCGATTGACAAGATTCTTCTGGTGGCGCCTCATGACGCAAGAGGATGGACCTGGGATATCGGCCGCGACGTCATCAATGCGCAAGGCGCTCGTGAGGTTGCGGAAAAGCTCGTGCCGTCGGGTTCGGAACTGGAATCGATGTGGTCCAATGGCGCCAAGGCCATCCTGTCGGGAGCTATAGAGGCGTTGCAACGTGAGCGCAAAACCGATTGGGGATGGGCCGATCTGTTCAAGTTCGTATTCAAAAGCCCGAAAGAACTGCGCGCGGCTCTTGAGGCCGCGCGCTCACCGAGTGTCCACCTCATCGAAATCGACGCTGATGGGGTGGCCAACAGAACCACTCTGAGCCTGATGTTGACGCTGTGGGTCGCGGCCCTGACGACGATCCGGCCGCTCGCACAGGCGGAGACATCGAACAAGGAGTGCAGTTTCAGCGTTCGCGACTGGCTTTCCGAGCAGTCCCGTCTGCCGCGAACGATCATTCTTCAGCACAATGCCGAATATCCCCTTCTCTCGACCGCGATCAGCGGCCTTCTCGTCGATGTCGTCTGCGGCAAGTTGCTCAGCCCGTCCACGCCCAAACGGGATCGCCCGTGGTTGCACCTGATCCTGGATGAACTTCCGGTTCTGGGCCGTCTCGAACAGTTTCCAAAATTGCTCAATGTCGGCCGGGAGAAAGGTGCGGCGGCGATCGTTGCGACGCAGGATTGGGAACAGATCCTCAAGCTCTACCAGCGGCACGACGCGGCAACGCTCGAAGCACGCTTCAAGATCAAGGTGGTCTGCAGATTAGGCATTTCCGAAACACGCGAACGCGTGGTCAGCAAATATGCAGGTCGCCGCACCATCGAAACGTGGGTTGC
>DAIMKE010001144.1:0-2716 GCA_036721875.1 Bradyrhizobium sp.
ACGCAGCACCGGGCGAGGCCGGCAGGCCGGTCGCGATCACGTCGCGCTTGGCTGCGGGATCGATGGTCGGGTGCAGCAGCTGATCCAGCGACGCCGGATCGATCCGCATCACCGCATCCTTCTTCGAGATCAGGCCCTCGTTAGCGAGTTCGACCGCGATGCGCAGCGCGGCCTTGGCAGTACGCTTGCCGCCGCGGGTCTGCAGCATCCACAGCTTGCCCTGCTCGACCGTGAATTCCATGTCCTGCATGTCGCGGTAGTGCTTTTCGAGCAGCGTGTAGAACCGCGTCAGTTCCTTGAACGCCTCCGGCATCGCGCTTTCCATCGAAGGCTTGTCGGAACCGGATTCCCGGCGCGCTTCCTCGGTGATGTCCTGCGGCGTGCGGATGCCCGCGACCACGTCCTCGCCCTGCGCGTTGATGAGGAATTCGCCGTAGAGCTTGCTCTCGCCGGTGGAGGGATTGCGCGTGAAGGCAACGCCGGTCGCGGACGTTTCGCCCATGTTGCCGAACACCATGGCCTGCACGTTGACGGCAGTACCCCAGGATTCCGGGATGTCATGCAGCTTGCGATAGGTCACCGCCCGCGCGTTCATCCAGGATGAGAACACGGCGCCGATCGCGCCCCACAATTGCTCGTGCGGGTCCTGCGGGAAATCGTTGCCGGTCTCGCGCGCCACCGCTTCCTTGTACTTGCCGACCACTTCGATCCAGTCGTCACCGCTGAGATCTGTGTCGAGCGTATAGCCCTGCCCGTCCTTGAAGGTGTCGAGAATGTCTTCGAAGTGATGATGTTCGAAGCCGAGCACTACGTCCGAATACATCGTGATGAAGCGGCGATAGCTGTCATAGGCAAAGCGCCGGTCGCCGGAGAGTTCGGCGAGCGCTTCGACCGTCTTGTCGTTGAGGCCGAGATTGAGCACGGTGTCCATCATGCCCGGCATCGAGGCGCGACCGCCGGAGCGGACCGACACCAGGAGTGGATTCGTCGAGTCGCCGAAAGCCTTGCCGGTCAGCTTGCCGACGTGATCGAGCGCCTTCTCGACCTGCGCCTTCAGTGCCGTCGGATAGGTTTTGTCGTGTGCGTAGAAATAAGTGCAGACCGAAGTCGGGATGGTGAAGCCCGGAGGTACCGGCAGGCCGAGATTGGCCATTTCGGCGAGATTGGCGCCCTTGCCGCCCAGGAGGTCACGCAGGCCAGCTTTGCCCTCGGCCTTGCCGTCGCCGAAGGTATAGACCCACTTGCCCGCCTTTATCGCGTCGGCGGCCGGCTTGCTCACCGGCGCCTTCTTGACGGCCTTCTTTGCGGCCTTGGCGACCGGCTTGGCCGGGGCCTTCTTCAGCGCCTTGCGGGCGGAGGGCGCGGCCTTGGGTCGAGCCGATGACTTTGATTTCGCTGCGGATTTCCCTGCAGCCTTCTTGGACTTCGCGACGGCTTTGGCCATGGATTCCAACTATCCGAAAAAGGGAGAAGAATGCGCGCCTTACACCACTTTGAGGGGTTCCGCGCAAGCTGCGAAACCCCGCTTTCCCGAGCGATAGCGTTTTCCAGCGAAGTGGATCCCGGTTCGCGTGAAGCTAGGCGCTAGAACCTCAACATCTTGAACACGCCGAGGCCGGCCAGACCGACCACGATCAGGTAGATGGCGACGATGAAATTCAGGAACCGCGGCATGATCAGAATCAGGACTCCCGCGATCAGGGCGACGAGCGGGGAGATGTGCGCAGCGGTGATGGTCATTGAAGTCTCCGGCTAGGATAACGGGAAATCGAATCGAGGGCGGCAACTTAACCGCTGGCGCGGTTCCGGAATAGCAAGACGCTCACACGTTCTTCCGGGTTCCGCCTCCGCAACAATTCCCCAGAAATGCCCCGGATGAGGCCGCGGTTTTCCGGAACAATGGTATGCGCGATGAATTGGCTTGGAACGTGCGCGCTGGCTGACAGCCGGCGCTGTTTCTCTCGCGAAGGAGTCGATTATGCGAACCAGGATACTTGCCATTGCAGCGATCGTCGGCGCGATGGCTGCCCCGATCGCGGCACAGGCACAGAGCACGATCACCACCGGTGTTGGCGGCGGCAGCACGGTGGTCGTCGGTGAGCACCAGGGTATTGCTCCCGGCCAGCGTCCGGCCTTCCGTGAATATATCGTGCGCGAGCGGGTGCCGGATTACACGATCTCCGAGCGCGTGGTCGTCGGCGCCGTGCTGCCCGAAGTCGGTGTGACCTATTACGATGTGCCGCAGACGTTCGGCGCGACGCCCTATCGCTACACCGTGGTGAACGGCCAGACGATCCTGGTCGAACCGCGCTCACGTCGCATCGTTCAGGTGGTCGACTAGACCCGATTCACCTGAACGGTTGGTCCGGGCGCCGCGCAAGCGGATGTGCGCGAGATACGAACCGGACATGAAGCCCCGCCCGGCGTCCCCTCCGGGCGGGGTTTTCATATGTGCGCAAAGGCCTCGTGTCCCGGACGCGTGCGGCGCATAGCGCTGCTCCGCAGAGCCGGGACCTGATGCTGCAGGAAACATAAGTCAAACATGGGCCCCGGCTCAGCAGCGCATCACTGCGTCCGGGGCACGATATCGCTATTCCCGGATTTCCAGGCCGGCCTTCTTCACAACAAGCCGGTGAATCTTCTTTCCAGAGGAGGCGCTGACGGCTTCTTCATCGAGCAATACCGTCGTGTTCTTCAGTTCCGCCAGCACGAGCGC
>DAIMKE010001145.1:0-2709 GCA_036721875.1 Bradyrhizobium sp.
CGGCATGGCGATGGAGCCTGACATCCTGTTGATGGACGAGCCGTTCGCCGCCCTGGATGCGCTGACGCGGCGCACCTGCCAGGACGAGCTGCTGCAGCTCTGGGCGGAAACAAGGTTCACCGTGCTGTTCGTGACCCATTCGATCGCGGAGGCGATCAAGATCGGCAACCGCATCCTGTTGCTGTCGCCGCATCCCGGCCGGGTCAAGGCCGAAGTCATCGACGTCGACAAGGTCTCCAGCGAGGACGGCAGCGCCGCCCGGCTGGAAAAGCAGATCCATGATCTGCTGTTCGCCGACGCCGTCACGGCACATTGAAGGGGGCGCGCGATGGGAGAGGCAAAGATCCTGCTGCGGGATACGGCCGCCGCAACGGCAGCCCCCGCTGAAGTCGAGCGCAAGCTCACGGTGTTGGAGCTGTTGTGGAACGACGGGTTCGTCCGCAAGGCCGTGATCATCGTCTTCCTCGCGGTAGTATGGGAGGCCTACGGCACCTACCTCGACAACCCGCTGCTGTTTCCGACCTTTCACGACACCATCATCACGATGTTCGACAGGGTGCGCGACGGAACCATTCCCCTGCGCGCCTGGGCTTCGTTGAAGGTGCTGTTCATGGGCTATGCTGCGGGCATCGTGCTCGCCGCCATCTTCACTATTCTTGCGATCTCGACCCGGATAGGCACGGACTTTCTCGAAACCGTCACGGCGATGTTCAACCCGTTGCCGGCGATTGCGCTGCTGCCGCTGGCGCTGATCTGGTTCGGGCTCGGCAATGGCAGCCTGGTGTTCGTGCTGATCCACTCGGTGCTGTGGCCGGTCGCGCTCAACACCCATTCCGGTTTCAAGAGCGTGTCGAACACGCTACGCATGGTCGGCCGCAATTACGGCCTGCGCGGCTTGCCTTACGTCGCCCGCATCCTGATCCCGGCGGCGTTCGGCTCGATCCTGACCGGCCTGAAGATCGGCTGGGCATTTGCGTGGCGCACGCTGATCGCGGCCGAACTCGTATTCGGCGTGTCGTCGGGGCAGGGCGGCCTCGGCTGGTTCATCTTCGAGAACCGCAATCTCCTGGATATTCCCGCCGTGTTCGCTGGTCTGTTGACCGTGATCGTGATCGGCCTGATTGTCGAGAACCTGATCTTCCGCACCATCGAACGCAACACCGTACAGAAATGGGGCACGCAATCATGACCAATAAGAACCCCGACGACCTCCGCAGCGCGCGCTGGTTCGCGCCCGACGACCTCCGCGCCTTCGGTCACCGCTCGCGGGCGATGCAGATGGGCTACGCCCCGGAGGAATGGAGGGGTCGGCCGGTCATCGCGATCCTCAACACCTGGTCGGATGCGCAGCCATGCCATATGCATTTCAAGAGCCGCGTCGATGACGTCAAGCGCGGCATCCTGATGGCGGGCGGGTTTCCGATGGAGCTGCCGGCGCTGTCGCTGTCGGAATCCTTCCTGAAGCCGACGACGATGCTTTACCGCAACATGCTGGCGATGGACGCCGAGGAACTGCTGCGGGGCCATCCCG
The DNA here is from genome assembly GCA_036721875.1 of Bradyrhizobium sp. Classification (GTDB taxonomy): domain Bacteria; phylum Pseudomonadota; class Alphaproteobacteria; order Rhizobiales; family Xanthobacteraceae; genus Bradyrhizobium. The sequence continues at coordinate 1,532 of DAIMKE010001145.1, forward strand.
TCGATGGCGTGGTGCTGATGGGCGGCTGCGACAAGACCACGCCCGGACTCCTGTTGGGCGCTACCAGCATGAACCTGCCGACGATCTATCTGCCTGCCGGGCCGATGTTGCGCGGCAACTGGAAGGGCAAGACGCTGGGCTCGGGCTCGGACGCCTGGAAATACTGGGACGAGCGGCGCGCCGGAAAAATCTCCGACAAGGACTGGGTCGACGTCGAAGCGGGCATCGCCCGCAGCTACGGCACCTGCATGACCATGGGCACCGCTTCGACCATGACGGCGATTGCGGAATCGATCGGCATGACGTTGCCGGGCGCGTCATCGATTCCCGCCGCCGATGCCGGCCACATCCGCATGGCCTCCGAATGCGGCCGACGTATCGTCGAGATGGTGTGGGAGGATCTCACGCCAGCCAGGATCCAGAGCCGCAAGGCGTTTGAAAACGCGATCACGGTGGCGATGGCGATGGGCTGCTCGACCAATGCGATCATCCATCTGATCGCGCAGGCACGCCGCGCCGGACAGGACATCGGGCTCGACGACTTCGAGAAGGCCAGCCGCAAGGTGCCCGTGATCGCCAACGTCCGGCCGAGCGGCGACAAGTATCTGATGGAGGATTTCTTCTATGCCGGCGGCCTGCCCGGCCTGATGAGCCGCATCAGGGAGCATCTGCATCTCGACGTGGTGACCGTGACCGGCCAGACGCTCGGCGAGAACATCGCGCGCGCCGAAGTCTACAATGACGATGTCATTCGCACCGTGAAAGATCCGATCTATGCCGAGGGCGCACTCGCCGTTCTCAAGGGCAATCTTGCCCCCGACGGTTGCGTGATCAAGCCCAGCGCCTGCGAGCCGCGCTTCCTCAAGCACACAGGTCCGGCGCTGGTGTTCGATGATTACCCGTCGATGAAGAAGGCGATCGACGATCCCGATCTCGACGTCACCGCCGATCACGTGCTGATCCTGCGCAATGCCGGTCCGCAGGGCGGACCGGGCATGCCGGAATGGGGCATGCTGCCGATCCCGACCAGGCTCGTGAAGCAGGGCGTGCGCGACATGGTGCGGCTGTCGGACGCGCGCATGAGCGGTACCAGCTACGGCGCCTGCATCCTGCACGTCTCGCCGGAATCCTATATCGGCGGACCGCTGGCGCTGGTGCAGAACGGCGACATGATCTCG
>DAIMKE010001146.1:0-2705 GCA_036721875.1 Bradyrhizobium sp.
CTGTTACAGGACATGGTCATTTTCATGGTCATGCCCAAGCATCGGGAGTCATGCGATGCCACGTCTTTTTGCTGGACTGGAAATTCCGGCCGAGATCGGCCAGAGCCTCTCCAATTTGCGTGGCGGCCTCCCCGGCGCACGCTGGATCGATCCCGAAAATTATCACGTCACCCTGCGCTTCATCGGCGACATCGACGGCATGTCGGCGAATGAGATCGCCTCGATGCTGTTCCGGATCAACCGCAAGCCGTTCGAGGTCAAGGTGCAGGGCCTGCAGAGTTTTGGCGGCAGGAAACCCCGCGCGGTGGTCGCTTCCGTCGAGCCGACCCGGCCGCTGATCGAACTCCAGGCCGAACTCGAACGGCTGATGCAGCGGCTCGGGCTCGATCCAGAGGGGCGCAAATTTACGCCGCACGTGACGCTGGCACGGCTGCACGACGCCTCCAGCCAGGATGTCGCCGACTATCTCTCGGTGCGCGGCTATTTTCCGAGCCGGACGTTTATGGCCTCGCGCTTCGTGCTGTTCTCCTCCCGCGCCTCCACCGGCGGCGGGCCCTACGTGGTCGAGGATTCCTACGCGCTGAGTGCTTGAGGAGGGTGCGCGTCGCCGCCGTCCACGGTCGTCATCATCCGCGAAGGCGGATGATCCAGTATTCCAGAGACGCCTGAGATTGAGCCGAAAAGCCGCGGCGTACTGGATCCCCGCCTGCGCGGGAATGACGAGGTGCGGGTATGACAGGCATCGTTTGCATGCCCCCAGCACCAATTCACGACTTGCAATTTTCGCACGTTTAAGGCCGTAAGAGGGCCATGCTGTCCACCCCGCCTGCCTCGTTCCATGACCATTACCAGGCCCTCATCGCCTCCGGCGCGATCGAGGCCGATCCGGCGCAGGCCGACGCCGTCGAGGCGTTCGCGGGCCTTGAGGAGCGGCTTTCCAGCTACAAGCCGGCGCGCAAGCTGAGCCTGCTCGGGCGGTTGTTCGGCGACAAGAGCGAGCCGCCGCCGCAGGGGCTTTATGTTCATGGCGAGGTCGGCCGCGGCAAGACCATGCTGATGGACCTGTTCTTTCAGCAGAGCGCGGTCCAGCACAAGCGCCGCGCCCATTTCCACGAATTCATGGCCGAGGCGCACGAGAAGATCTACGCCTATCGCCAGAACATCGCCCGCGGCGAGATCGCGGACGGCGACGTCATCGAGCTGACGGCCAACGCCATCTTCGACGAGGCGTGGCTGCTCTGCTTCGACGAATTCCACGTCACCGACATCGCCGACGCGATGATCCTCGGCCGGCTGTTCTCAAAGCTGTTCGAACTCGGCACCGTCGTGGTCGCGACCTCGAACGTCGCGCCGGAAAACCTCTACAAGGGCGGCCTCAACCGCGCGCTGTTTTTGCCGTTCATCGCGCAGATCGAGGGCCGCATGGACGTGTTGCGGCTCGATGCGCGCACGGACTTCCGGCTGGAGAAACTCACCGGGGTGAAGATGTGGCTGGTGCCGCCGGATGATGAAGCCGGCGCCGCGCTCGACCGGGCCTGGCGCAAGATGACCGGCAATGCGCCGTGCAGGCCGCGTGATATTGCGATCAAGGGCCGCGTCCTGCGCGTGCCGTGTTCGGCGCATGGCGTGGCGCGATTTTCCTTTGCCGATATCTGCGAAAAGCCGCTTGCCGCCTCGGACTATCTGCGGCTGGCGCACGATTATCACACCATCCTGATCGACCGCATTCCGGTCATGGACTACGCTGACCGCAACGCCGCCAAGCGTTTCATCTCGCTGATCGACACGCTCTATGACAACGCGGTGAAGCTGATGGCCTCGGCCGAGGCCGATCCGCTGTCGCTGTATCTGGCAACCGACGGCGTCGAGGCCAACGAGTTCAAGCGGACTTCTTCGCGGCTGATCGAAATGAGCTCGGAGTCCTATCTGGCGCTGCCGCATGGGCGGAAGGATTCTGCTGCGAGCGGCTCGACCACGGGGCTGGTGGAGACGTAGTCTCGCCGTCGGCGCGATGACGACGCGTGGGGCTTGCTGGCATACCTGACCGAATTCGAGGCAGGGCCTTACAATTGGGCGTGCTCCGTCTTGAACCGGTCAATCGAAAGGGATAACCAGCCATCCGGCTGACTGTTCACCCTCCTCTTCGTCTCAGAAGGACAAATTTCCCATGGCGCGCGACAAGATTGCTTTGATTGGCTCCGGTCAGATCGGCGGAACGCTGGCTCATCTCATTGGCCTGAAGGAGCTCGGCGACGTCGTGATGTTCGATATCGCCGAGGGCGTCCCCCAGGGTAAAGCGCTCGATATCGCCCAGTCGTCCCCGGTCGACGGTTTTGACTCCAATCTGACCGGCGCCAATTCCTACGAGGCGCTCGACGGCGCCAAGGTCTGCATCGTCACCGCCGGCGTGCCGCGCAAGCCTGGCATGAGCCGCGACGACCTCCTGAGCATCAACCTCAAGGTCATGGAGCAGGTCGGCGCCGGCATCAAGAAGTATGCCCCCGACGCGTTCGTCATCTGCATCACCAACCCGCTGGACGCGATGGTATGGGCGCTGCAGAAGGCCTCCGGCATGCCGCACAAGAAGGTGGTCGGCATGGCCGGCGTGCTCGACTCCGCCCGTTTCCGCTACTTCCTGGCCGATGAATTCAACGTCTCGGTCGAGGACGTCACCGCCTTCGTGCTCGGCGGCCACGGCGATACCA
>DAIMKE010001147.1:0-2699 GCA_036721875.1 Bradyrhizobium sp.
GATGATCCAGTACACGCCGACCACGGAGACCGTGCTGCGCACGCCGCTCCTGATCGTGCCGCCGTGGATCAACAAGTTCTACATTCTCGATCTCAAGCCGGAAAAATCCTACATCAAATGGTGTGTCGACCAGGGCATCACCGTGTTCGTGATCTCCTGGGTCAATCCGGACAAGGAACTCGGCAAGAAGACGTTCGACGACTACATGAAGCAAGGCCCGCTCACCGCGATGGATATCATCGAGAAGGTGACGGGCGAGATGAAGGTTCATACCGCCGGCTACTGCGTCGGCGGCACCCTGCTCGCCTCGACGCTGGCATGGCTCGCCGAGAAGCGGCGGCAGCGCGTCACATCCGCGACGTTCTTTGCGGCGCAGGTCGACTTCACCCACGCCGGCGATCTCCTTGTCTTCGTCGTCGAAGACCAGATCTCGGCACTCGAGCGCGACATGAAGGCTTCCGGCGTGCTCGAAGGCAGCAGGATGGCGATGGCCTTCAACATGCTGCGTTCCAACGACCTGATCTGGTCCTATGTCGTCAGCAACTACCTGAAGGGACAACCACCCTCCTCGTTCGATTTGCTGCACTGGAATTCCGACGCCACGCGGATGCCGGCGGCCAACCATTCCTATTACTTGCGCAACTGCTACCTTGAGAACCGGCTGACCGGCGGAAGCATGGTGCTGGACAACACGCTGCTCGATCTGTCGAAGGTCAAGGTGCCCGTCTACAATCTGGCGACGCGCGAGGATCACATCGCCCCGGCGGATTCGGTGCTGTACGGTTCGCAGTTCTTCGGCGGCCCGGTGAAATATGTCCTGTCGGGTTCCGGTCACATTGCCGGCGTCGTCAACCCGCCGGCGGCGGGCAAGTACCAATACTGGACCAACGACAACATCAAGGACGTCACGCTCGCCGACTGGCTGAAGAACGCCACCGAGCACAAGGGTTCCTGGTGGCCCGAATGGCTGGAGAGGCTCGACCCCGAGCGCGTGCCCGCGCGCGCCGTCGGCACCGCCGAGCTGCCGCCGATCGAGGATGCGCCCGGCAGCTACGTCAAGGTCCGCGCGTAGCGCCGACTCGCGTTGTCCGGTATAATCAGACGTCCCGTGCCGGGAATCGAGATCGTTTGAGGGGAAACTAATGACACGCGAATTGTTCTGGCTGACGCTGACCGTGATTTTGACCGGGCTGCTCTGGGTCCCCTACATCGTCAATCGCTGTCAGGTGCGCGGCCTCTCCGGCGCGATGGCCAATCCCTCGCGCCACGACAAGCCGCAAGCCGAGTGGGCCAACCGCCTGATGTTCGCCCATGACAACGCGATCGAGAATTTGATCATCTTCGCGCCGCTGGTGCTGATCCTCAACGACCTCGACTATTCCACCAAATGGACCGTAATGGCCTGCGCCGTATATTTCTGGTCCCGCGTCGCCCATCTGATCGTCTACACGGCGGGCCTGCCGGTGTTCCGCACGCTCGCCTTCACCGTCGGCTTCCTGGCACAAGCCGTGCTGGCGCTGGCGATCTTCGGGCTGGTGTGAGGGGCGTAGTTCAGGCGCCCTTGCGCGCGACGACGAACAGCATCGGCGCCATCTTGTCATCGAAGCCTTTGACTTCGCCGCTCTCGATCGACAGCGCGCTCCATTTGCCGGCCTCGGCATAGGTGGCGCGCAGCCAGTCCGGCGACGGATAATTGTAGTAGCGATTGAGCGTGTCGCGGCCGGCGCCATCGCCGGTCTTGTAGCTGGCGTAGAAGACGCCTTCCGGCTTGAGCGCGCGCCAGATCAGCCGCAGGATGCCGGCGAGTTCGTCGCGGGGAACGTGAAGCAGGCAGGCGTTGGCCCAGACGGCATCATAGGCTTCGACCTCGGCGAGGTCATGAAACAGCAGCGTCTCGACCGTGCGGCCAAGATGCTTTGACGCGACAGCAGCCATTTCCGGCGAGCCATCGGTCGCGCGAACATCGAACCCTCGCGCCAGCATTTCCGCAGTGTCACCGCCGGCGCCGCATCCGAGTTCGAGAATGCGAGCGCCCGGCGGAAGCAGCGCCAGGAACGCCGTCAGCCGCGCCTGGCGCGAGGTGATCTCGCGCCCGGCGTAGGCTTCGGCATTGCCGCGGTAGAATTGCAGCGTCTCTTCGTCCACGGCGCACTCTCCTTGAAACGCCGGGACCGTTACTTGTCGGCAAGGCCCAGCATCAACTGCATGTTCTGCACGGCCGCGCCGGACGCACCCTTGCCGAGATTGTCGAGCCGCGCGACCAGCACCGCCTGGCGATGCTTGTCGCTGGCAAAGACGTAGAGCTCGAGCTTGTTGGTCTCGTTCAGCGCCTCGGGCTCGATCCGCCCGCCCTTGCTCGCCGCGTTCTCCAGCGGCATGACCGTGACGTATTTGCTGCCCGCATATCGCTTGGCAAGCGCGGCATGCAGGTCGGCTCCGCTGGGCCTACCCGTCAGCGTGTCGAGATGCAGCGGCACCGAGACCAGCATGCCCTGCAGATAATTGCCGACCGACGGCACGAAGATCGGCCGCCGCGTCAGCTTCGAGTAGAGCTGCGTCTCCGGCAGATGCTTGTGCTCGAAGCCGAGGCCATACAGTTCGAAGGACGGCGCGCTGCCTTCCTCGAAACTCGCAATCATCGACTTGCCGCCGCCCGAATAGCCGCTCACCGCGTTGATGGTGACGGGATAGTCCGGAGG
>DAIMKE010001148.1:0-2694 GCA_036721875.1 Bradyrhizobium sp.
CGTCCCAGCGCCTGAGCATGTAATTCATAGGCTTCAGGACCTCGGAGGAGCGCGAGAGGGTTTCGCGCTCACGCAGCAACCAGGCGTGCATGTCCTCGAGAAGCGGCTTGCTCCTTTCCTGGCGCGCGGCGCGCCGCTCGTCGGCGCCGCAGCCGTTGATGGCGCGCTCGATCTCGAACAATGCATCCAGGCGCCTGACCGCCTCCAGCGCGATCGGGGAGATGGGTTTGCCCCTCATGCCTTCCCGGGCATTTTTCTCGATGTCGGCCAGCTCGAAGAAGCCCCGCCGCGCATGGGCGAAGCAAAACGCCGGCGTGATTGGCAGCTCCTTCATCCGCGGGTCGAACAGCGGCTCGAAGCCATTGTAGCAGTCGGCTTGCAGGATGCCGGCGAAGGAGGCCAGATGCTTCTGCGGGTGCTCACCCCGCCGATCGCTCGAGGCGTAATAGACCGCCGCCGGCGGCGCAGGCCCGGCGAAGGGCCGGTCATCCCGCACATAAGTCCAGATCCGCCCGGTCGTGCACTTGCCCTTCGCCAGGATACGGATGGTGGTGTCGTCGCCATGAAGGCGCTCGGCGGCGAGCACATGGCGCTCGATCAGGTGGAAGAGCGGCATGACGGCGAAGGTCCCGTGGCCGACCTGGTCGGCCAGCGTCGACAACGGCAAGTCGATCCCCTCGCACTTGAAGCGCGCACTCTGGCGGTTAAGCGGGATATGCATGCCGAACTTGTCGAACAGGATCGTCGCCAGCAATTGCGGGCCGATGAAGCCGCGCGGCGTGGCATGGAACGGCGCCGGCGGCTGGCTGATCTTCTCGCAATCGCGGCAGGTGAACTTCTCGCGTACCGTCTCGATCAACTTGAAGCGGCGCGGAATCTCCTCCAGCGTCCTCGTCACATCCTCGCCGATCTTCGCCAGCCGCGATCCGCCGCAGCAGGCGCAAGTCGTTGGAGCCTCAATGACGACGCGATCGCGTTCGATGTCATCCGGCCATGGCTTGCGCACCGGCCGCTTGCGCATGAAGGGGCGGACCTTCTGCGTCTTCGCCGCTGCGGCCTGCGCGGCAAGCTCATCCTCGCTCGCCGTGGTGACGAGTTCTTCGAGCTCCAACTCCAACTGCTCGATCAGCCGTGCCGTGCGCTCGGAGCGCTGCCCATACAGTTCGCGTTTGAGCTTCTCGATCCGCAGCTCAAGATGCGCGATCAACGCCTCGTTGTCCGACAACTGCGCCTGCACGCTGGCAGCTACCGCCTCGGCTTGCAGCCGCGCCTCACGCTCGGTCCGCAGCGCCGCCAGGGCACTCACAAGGTCCGAAGGAAGATCGTCCGGTTTCAACGTCACGAAGCCAGTGAATCAGATTTTCCGGCAGCTTCAATCGCAAAATGCTATCCCACTCGCGTTGGACGCCACGTTTCTTGAGGATTGCGCCAGTCGATGCCGGACAACAGGTAGGAAAGCTGCGCCGGAGAGATCGTCACTGCTTCACCAGCAACCGAAGGCCAGATAAATCTTCCTCTCTCGAGTCTTTTTGTGAACAGGCATGCTCCCTGGCCATCATGCCAAATCGCCTTCAAAAGATCGCCTCTGCGCCCGCGAAAGCAGAACAAATGACCGCCGAGAGGATCCCGCTTCAGGATCTCCTGCACCTGCAAAGCCAGCGACGGGAAGCCGCGACGCATGTCCGTGTAGCCCGTCGCAAGCCAAACCCGGGCACCAGTCGGGATTGGAATCATCGCAGAGTCTCCAGCCCTCGCACGATCCGCAGCAGCGCCGCCACGTCAACACCGCGATCAACGATGATCCGCCGTCCGTTCCCACTCACGATCTCAATCCGTCCAGAATTTCGTGCAGCACACTCACCAGGAGATGTCGTCTCCCGCTCCACAAGCACGGGCACAAACCCGACGGCGTCGGACGCTCCAAGCCGCCCCTCGCGAAACGCCTTGCGCCAGGAAAACAACAGTTGGTTGGAAATCCCGTGTCGTCGCGCCGTCGCCGAGGCCTGCCGTGGGCAGGAATGGCTCTCCTCCACAATCCGGAGCTTCGCTTCGTTCGTCCACCGACGTCGCCGGCCGGTGTTGACTACTTCCAGGCCGATGACCTGATGATTGTCCTTATGCATGTCCATAAGGTCAATCAGCTACACCCAAGGCCTGCTTCGCAAGGCGGCCTTCCTCGTAGGCGTACAGCCGATCTGCATAAAGCACCGTTCAAAGACACCGCCATGCTTACCGATGGTGGCGTTTACGACAATTTGGGGTTGGAGCGGATTTGGCGAAGGTGCCGTACCGTGCTGGTCAGCAACGCCGGGAGGAATACGCCCGAACTCGGCTCACCTACGGGTCGATGGAGCGGACAATGAGCTATGCGGGAAGCTGGGTGATGACGGAATGAGAAAGGCGGCGTATCGAGGCGGGTGTCGAGCCTGCCAGAACCTCTCGAGGAGAGCGATACGCCATGAATGAGACTACCAACATTGTCCCGCTTCGTCAGCCCGACGAGATCGACGATCCACTGACCAATATCCTGCGCGCCGGTGCGCGGCAGCTTCTGGCGCAGGCCGTCGAGGCCGAAGTCGAGACGTTCCTTGCCACGGTGAAGGATTTGAAGCTGGCCGACGGACGCGCCCGTGTCGTGCGGCATGGTTACGGCCCGGCGCGAACGATCCAGACCGGGATCGGTCCGGTGGAGGT
>DAIMKE010001149.1:0-2693 GCA_036721875.1 Bradyrhizobium sp.
GGCCCGGTGAACCGCGTCGGCCGTCGCTAAATTCAACCGGCGGCAGCGTCGCTGTCGGGAAACCGATGCGGCAATGTCAGCCTCACGCGCGTACCTTTCGGGCACGAGTCGAGTGCCCGCGCCGCGCCACAACGCGCCGCGCGGTTTCGCATGTTGCGAAGGCCGCGCGCGGCCTTCATCGCCCTGGCGGATCCGTCCGCCGGGGGAACGTCAAATCCCCTGCCGTCGTCTTCAACGGTGATGCAGCCCCGATCGTGGCCGTCGTGATCCACGAGGGTTTCGATTCTCACGGTGATGCGGCGCGCGTTGGCGTGCTTCACCGCATTGGTCAGCGCTTCATCCAGCAGCCGAACGATCTGGATCACGTGCCACGGCCGCAACTCGGGATGAACCGGCAGGCCCTGCGGGCTGACCGCGCGCCACTCCAGCGTGATGTCATGCGGACGCAGCTGCGCCATCGCGCGTTCGCGCCACGAGCCGAGCGCCAGCATCAAATCGCCGCCGATATCATCCATGGAGTCGATGACGAGCCGCAGGTCCTTCAGCGCCGCGCGCGCCGCGTCGCCGATCCCAGCGCCGGCATTGCCGCGCTCGCTGAGCGCCACGATGCTGACGAGCTGGCCGCCGAGCCCGTCGTGCAGGTCGCGCATCAGGCGGGTGCGCTCTCTTGCCAGCGCCGCGGCGCGGGCGCGTTCCTCCTCGCGGATGAAGCTGGCCTTGAGCTTCTCCTCCGCCTCGCGCACCTGGGTGACCAGGCGTCCGGCAAAACCGTCGACCTCGTTCAGTGCCCGCGCAAACCACCATGTCAGCCCGGCGCCGATCGCCACCAGCATCGCCGAATAGGACAGCCGCGCGGTGAAGATGCGGTTCTGCATCATCTGGAACACCGAGAGCAGGTCGACGATCCAGCAGGTGAGCATGATCGTGACCGCGCAGCCGAGCAGCAGGCTGGCGACGTTCCGGCGTTTCAGGGTCGAGCGCGCCGTCACGACCGCCATGATGACGAGCGACAGGCCGACCATCGGCACGGCGAGAAACAGGAACAGCGTGCGCGACAGCGCCTGGTTTCCGAACAGGCCGGCCAGCGCCAGCAGCAGGCCGGGCACGAAAATAATCCAGCCGTAAGGCCGCCATTTCCACCCGGAGAACAACAGCGCAAAGGTCAGGACCAGCGCGCTTTCGATCGGCGCGGAAGAGATCAGGACCACGTTGAGCCTGGAAAAAGCCGTCTCGCCCATCGGCGTTTGCAGGAAGGCCTGCGCCACGCCCACGGCCATCGCAGCTGCGAGCAGGCCATAGGCCGGCTCGTGGCGCCGCATCACCCACATGATTCCCAGGATGACCGCGAGGATCGCCTGCCACGACGAGAACACCACCGGCAGGGTAACGAAGATCAGCGACCGCAGATTATAGCTCGGCCGCAGCAGCTCGTCTGGACCAACCCAGACGCGCTCCAGGAAGCCCGTGATCGGGCCCCAGATGAACAACCGGATCGAAACCGTGTTGGCGCCGTCGCGCAGCAGCGATGACGGGATCACCACGATAACAGGCGTGTTGCGATCGGGCCGGTTGGCGGTGGGGTCGCGCCGGCTATCGAGGATCACGACGTTATTGACGGCAATTTCGACGCCGTTGGTGAAGCGCGGCAGAAACACCGACCAGGCGCGCTTGGCCTCATCGGCTGGCCGGTCGAATTGGCCGGTGAAGCGCGGCGGGTCGTCCATCGCATGGCGCTGCGGCGAAAAATATGGCGGCGTCACGGGGCGCTCGACGCCGCGCTCGGACAGGCTGAGCGTTGCGACGAGATACTCGGCAGGAGGTCCTGGCAGCGATTGCTGGAGCGCGAAGATGCATGCTGCGGCGATCAGTGTCTGCAACAGCAGGTACTGGACGAGGCGGGATTTCTGCAGCCGGCGTCGCGCACGGCCCAGCGATTCCGGTTGCGCGTCGTTCACAGCCGGATCAGGCCTTGCTGAACCGCCTCGAACACCGCCTCGCCCCGGGTATGGACCTCGAGCTTGCGATAGATGTTCTTGATGTGGCCGGGCACGGTCTGGCGCGACAGGCTGAGGTGGCTCGCGATCTCGGCGTAGCTGAAACCTTTGGCGATGCCCCAGAGGATGTCGATCTCGCGCGGCGTCAGTTTGGCGGTGTTGAGCGCGGGCCCCGGCGGCGGCTCGGCCGTGCTCTGCGTCCGGCGCACGATGAAGCGCGCGATCGAGGCCGAGATCGGCGAATGCCCGGCGACGAGGTCGCACGGTTGCGGCGATGTCGGTCGGGAATGCGTCCTTGAGCAGATAGCCCGTGGCGCCGACGGTGATTGCCGAGATCACGCTTTCCTCGTCGCCGAGAATGGAGATCACCATGATCTCGGTCTCGGGATAGCGTCGTCGTGTTTCGCGGATCAGGTCGACGCCATGCCCGTCCGGCAATTGCAGATCGGTCAGCAACACGCGGGGAGCGCCCTGTGCGAGGCAGGCGCGGGCGTCGGTGAGTGTGCCCGCGGCCCTCACCTGGTAGCCGGCCTTGGCAAGCGCATCCTGCAGGCGCCAAAGTGTCGGCGCGTCGTCTTCCACCAGCAGGACCGTAATGGCCTCATCGCGCAATGAATTCATCGGGAAAACTCCGGCCGTCTGTCCCTGCGGCACACCGCAAGTGTACTCCCGCAACGGCGGGTTGCGACACCCATATTC
>DAIMKE010001150.1:0-2687 GCA_036721875.1 Bradyrhizobium sp.
GTTATGGAAGGATCTCGAGCCCGCGGGCCGCAACTTGCGGCTGCGCGGGGCCGTGTCTGGACCGGCTCAGTCCGCGCTGGTTGGCCGGCGTGCCTTTATCGGCGGAGGGTTGATGGCGGCGTCGGCGGCCGGCATCTACGCCGTTGCGCGTCCTCCGTTCAGTCTCTGGCCGTCCTACAGCGAGCTGACCGCCGACTATCGTACCGAAACGGGGGAGCAGCGAAACGTCATGCTCTCCGATGGCGTATCGATCCGCATGAACACGCGGACCAGCATCGCGATCGAGCCTTCCGAGGCCAACTCCGACAAAATCGAGCTGATCGCTGGCGAAGCCTCGTTCTCGACTGCCGGACGTAGCGGGCGGGCCTTCGTCGTTCGCGCCGCCGACCGCTGGATCGCAGGAGAAGCTGCGCAGTTCGACGTGCGCTATCTGCAGGCGCCTGCTGCCCCCTTCGTACGTGTGACCTGCCTTTCCGGCGAGGTCAGAGTCGAGCGAGCAGGCGAGGTGACCATGGTTCCTGGCGGGCAACGATTGCGCTACGACGCCAGGGGGATCGCTCCGCTCGAAGTCGTCGATACCGAGGTCGCCTCGGCATGGCAGCACGGGCTTCTGATCTTTCGCTTCACGCCGCTCAGCGACGTCGTCGAAGAGGTGAACCGGTATCGTCCGGGCAGGATCGTGGTCACCAGCACTGCGCTTGGCCGTACGCCGGTGAGCGGCCGGTTCAGGATCGACAATCTCGAAGAGATACTGACCCGCATCGAGCAGGCATTCGGCGCGAAAGTGCGTTCGCTGCCCGGCGGCCTCGTGCTTCTCGGCTAGGACGTCTTCCCCCAAATTGACCCGGTATGGCCCAGCACGAAGTTCTTCAAAAAAAGCGTGCGGGTTTTGCCGCAAAGAGCAGTCCTTCAAAATAGGAGCATCTCGATGCTCGTACGGTAGCCGCAACCGCGCCTTGGCGATGCCATCCGGAATTTTGAGGAGAACTGCAGTGGTCGTTCGTTCTGGCACTTGTCATCCGGCCGTCATCCGCTTCACGCATCGCTGGCTGCTGGCGAGCGTGAGCGCGATCGCAATGCTCGCAGTGGCGTCGCCGGCCGATGCCCGGCCGCTCGGCGGCGGCACGGCGACGCAGTCGGCGGCAACGATCTCGGCGGCCCAGTCGGCCCAGATCGAGGCTCAGCGCGCGGCTCGTGAGGCGAGCAGCGCCCTCAAACGCGCGACGCTCGCCGTTCAGGCCATGCAAGCGGTGCAGAAAGCCGCCCGCGATGCGGCCCTCGCTGCTCCCGGCGGCGTTCCCAACGGCCTCGTCGCGGGCGGCCTGCAGGTCGCGCCGGGCGCCGTGCCGGGTTCGAACCTGTGGCAGGGGGCCGGGCGGCCGACCGAGTCCGCCAGCGGCGGCCAGAGCAACGTCAGTATCGAGCAGACGCAGCAGAAGGCGATCCTGACCTGGCAGACCTTCAACGTCGGCAGGGATACCGCGCTCTACTTCGACCAGCGCGCCGGCGGCGCCAATGCCAAGAACTGGATCGCGCTCAATCGCGTCCTCGATCCGTCTGCGGCGCCGAGCAAGATCCTGGGCTCCATCAAGGCCGAGGGCCAAGTCTACATCATCAACCGCAACGGCATCATCTTCGGCGGCTCGAGCCAGGTGAACGTCGGCACGCTGGTGGCGTCCTCGCTCGCGCTCTCGAACGAGCAATTCCTCGCCGGCATCAATACCAGCCTGACGTATAGCCCGCTGGGCACTGGCTCGATCGACCAGCGCCCGACCTTCGGCGATGTCCCCACAACGACCGATGTCAATGCCGTGGCACCTGCTCCCGCAGGCAATGTCACGGTCGCGGCCGGAGCCCAGATCAAGAGTGGCAAAAACGGGCTGATCGGGCTGTTCGGCACCAATGTCACCAACAGCGGCACGCTCTCGACCGACGGCGGCCAGGTGCTGATGGCGGCCGGCGAGCAGGTGTGGCTGGTGCCGCATCTGCTGGACGTCGGCATGATCGGGCTGCGCGCCTACGTCTCGGCGCTGCCGAGTTTCTACACGCCGGGGATCGACGACCCGGTGCTGTTCCAGAAGTTGGCCGCCCGCACCGCTCAGGTTGGCATGGTGGTCCGCAACGAGGGCCTGGTCGAGGCCACGGCCGGAAACATCACCAACGTCGGCTCGACCGTGCAGCAGGACGGCATCGTACGGGCGGTGACGACGCTCGACTCTCCCGGCAGCGTCATGATCGCCGGCGAAGACTCGACGCTGTGGAGCTACTACGGCGCCATCAAGCGGCGCGGCGGCACCGTCGTTTTCGGTGAGAACAGCGTCACCCAGATCGTCGTCGACGACAGCGGTACCGTTGGCACCGGCGGGTCGGCCGGCGGTTCATCGATTCTTCGCATCAGCGGACTGACGGTCGAGTTGAAAGGTAAGGCGTCCGCAGGCGCGAACGAGCTGAGCGGCGCCTACGTCCAGTCGCAGGCCGGCAGGATCGACATCGACCTGCGCGGGACCGAGTATTCCTTTGCGGCCCTGAACGAAGGGTTCGGTTATCAGCCACAGGCGCCGGTTCCCGGAACCCGCTTCCTGATGGCGGGCGGCGCGATCCTCGATGTGTCCGGAATGAAGGACGTCGAGGTGCCGATCGAAAGCAATTCGGTCGCCGTCGAAGTGCGCGCCAACGAGCTACGCGAT
>DAIMKE010001151.1:0-2684 GCA_036721875.1 Bradyrhizobium sp.
ATGTCGTCCGCCTCGGCAGCTTCAGCTGGGAATATCTCGCGGCGATCTTCGCCATGACGGCATCAGCCGTGCTCTGCTTCCAGGCTGCCGACATCTACGACGTCCAGGTATTCCGCGGCCAGCTTCGCCAGATGTCCCGGATGGTTTCATCCTGGGCCTTTGTGTTCTTGCTGTTCATCGGCGCATCCTTCGTCGTCAAGCGCGGCGGCGATATTTCGCGGCTCTGGCTTTCGGCCTTCTTTTTCACCGGTCTTGCGGCGCTGGTGGCGGAGCGCGTGTTCCTGCGATCGCTCGTCCGCCGCTGGGCACGCCAGGGGCGGCTCGATCGCCGCACCATCGTCGTCGGCGCGGACGAGAGCGGCGAACAGCTCGTTCAGGCGCTCAAGGTCCAGGACGACTCCGATATCGAAGTGCTCGGCGTGTTCGACGACCGCAACGACGACCGCGCCATGGATACCTGCGCCGGCAGCCCGAAACTCGGCAAGGTCGACGACATCGTCGAATTCGCCCGCCGCACGCGCGTCGACCTCGTGCTTTTCGCGCTGCCGATCTCGGCCGAGACGCGCATCCTCGCGATGCTGAAGAAGCTGTGGGTGCTGCCTGTGGATATCCGGCTTTCCGCCCATACCAACAAGCTGCGATTCCGCCCTCGCTCCTATTCCTATCTCGGGGAGGTGCCGACGCTCGACGTGTTCGAGGCGCCGATCACCGACTGGGACCTGGTCATGAAGTGGCTGTTCGACCACGTCGTCGGCTTTGTGGTCCTGCTGCTGGCGCTGCCGGTGATGGGCCTGGTCGCGCTCGCTATCAAGCTCGACAGCCCCGGCCCGGTGCTGTTCCGCCAGAAGCGGTTCGGCTTCAACAACGAGCGTATCGACGTCTTCAAGTTTCGTTCGATGTACCACGAGCATGCCGATCCGCTGGCCACAAAGGTCGTGACCAGGGGCGATCCGCGCGTCACTCGCGTCGGCCGCTTCATCCGCAAGACCAGCCTCGACGAATTGCCGCAGCTCTTCAACGTCGTGTTCAAGAGCAACCTCTCTTTGGTCGGCCCCCGCCCGCATGCCGTGCAGGGCAAGCTGCAGAGCCGGCTGTTCGACGAGGCCGTCGACGGCTATTTCGCGCGCCACCGCGGTCAAGCCGGGCATCACCGGCTGGGCGCAGATCAACGGCTGGCGCGGCGAAGTCGACACCGACGAGAAGATCCAGAAGCGCGTCGAATTCGATCTCTATTACATCGAGAACTGGTCGGTGCTGTTCGACCTCTACATCCTGCTCAAGACACCGCTGGCGCTGATGACCAAGAACGAGAACGCATACTGAGTTGAGTGGATAGCGGCTGCGTCGTCCTGTTGAGTTGCGTGAGTAAGTAATGGCGTATGCGGCGACAGCCGGGAATTCCTTTGTGCCTGCCACAGCCTCCCCCGGCGTGCTTGCCTTGCAGCGCGCGATGGTGTGGCTGGCCGGCGCATCGATTGCGATCGTCTTCATCGAGCCCAGCCCCTATGAACTGGTCACGCTTGCGGCCACGCTGATCTTCTTCGCAACCGGCATGCGGATGCGGCTGGTGTTCATGCCGCTGCTGCTGCTGCTGTTCCTGGTCAATCTCGGCTACAGCATCAGCTCGATCGCGGTGTTCGACCGGCCCGGCGTCCCGAACTGGATTGCGACGTCCTGGTACATGGCGGTCACGGTCATCTTCTTCGCGATGGTGATCTCGGAGGACACTGCAGCGCGGCTCGACATGCTCCGGCGCGGCCTCATCGTTGGCGCGCTGATCGCGTCGATCGCGGGAATCGCAGGCTATTTCAACCTGATCCCCGGCGGGCGGGACCTGCTGACGCTGTACGACCGCGCCCGCGGTACCTACAAGGACCCGAACGTGTACGCCGCGTTCCTGGTCCTGCCGGCGCTATTCACGCTGCAAAGCGTGGTATCTGACAGGCTCGGCAAGGCGTTCCGCAGTTCCATCGCATTCGGCATCATTTCGCTGGCAATTCTGCTGGCGTTCTCACGCGCGGCGTGGGGCATGCTGATCCTCACCTCAGGGGCGATGCTGGCGCTGATGGTGCTGACCAGCCGCTCGCAGTCGCAGCGCTCGCGCATCATCGTGATTGCGCTCGTTACCATGGTGCTGGCAGCGGCGCTGGTCGCGGTGCTGCTGTCTTTCGATACCGTCTCGCAACTGTTCAAGCAGCGCGCCAGTTTCGACCAGAGCTATGACGAGGGCCGTTTCGGTCGCTTCGGCCGGCACATCCTCGGCGCCGAGATGGCGCTCGGACTGCCGCTCGGCATCGGGCCGCTGCAGTTCAACCGCTTCTTTCCAGAAGACACCCACAACTCGTTCCTCAACGCGTTCATGTCAGGCGGCTGGCTATCCGGCGTCTGCTATCCCGCGCTGGTCTTCGTCACTGTTCTGACAGGATTCCGTTATGTGTTTGTTCGCGTGCCGTGGCAGTGGACTTATCTAGCGATCTTTTCGGCGTTTCTCGGCACGGTGGGTGAAGGCTTCATCATCGACACCGACCATTGGCGCCATTTCTGGCTGATGCTGGGCGTGATGTGGGGCATGTTCGTCGCCGCCGAGCGCTGGAAGAAGGCTGGTTAGAAGCCTTTGCACCAAGCGTGGTTGTAGGGTGGGTTAGCACTACTGAGTCAAGCGGTCGCAGGCCTTGAGGCCGTGA
>DAIMKE010001152.1:0-2680 GCA_036721875.1 Bradyrhizobium sp.
TCAATCGAAACCAGATCACGCCGACCTGCGAACGCACCATCTTGCCGCCGGTCGGCTCGGGAATGAAGCAGGCGTCGGCGCGATAGCCGCGCTGCAGGGTCGAGAGCGCGCCGACGCCGGTCGACTCCTCCTCGATCACGCTTTGAAAGTGAATCCGCGCCGTCGGCTTGAACCCCGCGGCCTTGATCGCATCCAGCGCGTACAGCGCGCCGATCGTGCCCGACTTCATGTCGCAGGCGCCGCGGCCATACATCTTGCCGTCCCTGATGACCGGCGAAAATGGCGGCGTCTCCCACATGTCGAGCGGCCCCACCGGCACCACGTCGCAATGGCCCTGCAGGATCAACGATTTGCCGGCATTGGTCGCAGGCCGGTAAGTGCCGACCACCGTCCGCGCTTTCGAGAAATCATGTTCGATCGGACCGAAGCCGCGCAGGTCCTTCAAATCGTCGACATTGATATGCCAGTCGTCGACCTCGTAGCCGCGCTGCCGCAGCAGATCGCCGATCATGTCCTGGCATGGTCCCTCGGCGCCACGGGTCGAGGGGATCGCAACGAATTCCTTCGTCGTCGCCAGTTGCGCATCAAAGCCGGCATCGACGGCGTCGAGGATTTTTTGCTGCGTATCGGCATTCATGTAGCGGTGGCTCCAGTCGGGAGTTGCAGGGGGTGGGGCGTGCCCCACCCTACCCCGATCTCAACCGCCGGCGTAATGCGCAAAATGCGCATCGCGCAATGCATCCCCGAACAACCGGCCTTCCGAATAGCCGGCCAGCGACGCCGGCCGCTCGACGCCGTCGAGCAGCCGCGGACAAGGTTCCGGCCGGCCCAGCACGGTGCGGACCGGAATGCGCTCGGCATAGATCGGCAATGCGTAATCCTCATCGTCGTCGGCGACGCCTTTGGTGCGTACCTTCGCGGAGGCCTGCTCGATCTCCATCGCGATGACGGCCGTAGCCTTGATTTCCTGCGTCGTGCTTTGCCGCAGGCTCGCGGTTCGGTCGGGGAAGAACCGGTCGACCATGGCAACGAGCGCGAGCTCCTTTTCGTCCGGGTCGGTGACGAGGTGGGCGGTGCCGAACGCCATCACGGCGCGGTAATCCGCCGAATGATTGAAGCCGCACCGCGCCAGCACCAGGCTGTCGATCTGCGCGACGGTGAGACAGACCCGCTGGCCGGCGGACTGGTTCCGCAGCATGCGGCTGGCGCTGGAGCCGTGCCAGTACAGCTTGCTTCCCTCGCGCCAGAAGAATGTCGGCGTGCAATAGGGCTGGCCGTCGATCACGTACGAGACATGGCACAGCATCGAGGCGTCGAGCAGGCCATGGATCGTCGCGTGGTCGTAGCGCCCGCGTTCGTGCAGGCGCTTCACCTGGTTGCGTGGCGACACGGGATACGTGGTCTCGGCTTCGGTCACGGCGGCTCCGTCGGGATTTGTTGATCGGTGGATACAGTTGTACCGGCGGATTTGGTCTGCGATAGTGCCAATTCCATGCGAAAAATTCCGACCAATTCTGCGAAGGCGCCGCGCAAGGCCGAGCTGCCGCTCGACCTATCCGGGCCGCATATCACGCAAGGATCCTCCTCCCAGCACCGGCTCTACCAGGCGCTTTGCCATGCCATCACCGGCGGCATCGCAAAGCCGGACGAGCCTCTGCCGCCTTCCCGCACGCTCGCCAAGCAGACCGGCTTCCGTCGCAACGCCGTTACCTCTGCTTATGAACGGCTGATCGCGGACGGGTTTGCCGTGGCAAGAGTCGGCTCCGGCACCTTCGTCGCCGCCCGCATTCCCGCCCGCGTCAACGATGCGCGCAAGCCGAAGATCGCCGTTCCGACGCTGCAGCAGGGCGATCTGGCGCTCGGCTGCACCCATGTCGATGAAAGGGCCCTGCAGCGCTTCAGGGCATTTGCCGGGCGGCGGATGCGCGCCTTCGGCACCGAACATCTGCACTACGGCGACCCCAGGGGCAGCCGCGAGCTTCGGGCTGCGATCGCCGATCATCTCTTGTCGGCGCGCGGGCTGCGCTGCGATCCGGACCAGATCATGCTGGCGTCGGGCACACAGCACAGCCTGCGGATCGTGCTGAGCGCGATCCTCAAGCCCGGCGACCAGGTCTGGTGCGAGGATCCCGGCTATCCCGCCGCGCGCAAGGCGATCGAGCATTGCGGCCAGCGCACGGTCGCGGTGCCGGTCGACGCCTCAGGCATCATCGTGGCCAAGGGCCGTGCGCTCGCGCCGACGGCAGGAGCGGCCTACGTGACGCCATCGCACCAGTTTCCGCTCGGCGTGCAGATGTCGATGACGCGGCGACTCGAACTGCTCGACTGGGCCAGGGATGCCGACGCCTTCGTGCTCGAGGACGATTACGACAGCGAGTTCAGGTATGACGGCGCGCCGCTGCTATCGCTCGCCGGCATCGATCATTTGCGCCGCGTGATCTACATGGGCACGTTTGCAAAGACGCTGTTTCCGGGACTACGCATTGGCTACTGCGCCTTGCCCGAGCGGCTGATCGGGCCGGTGACGGCAGCCCGTGCCGCGCTCGACCGCTTTCCCGGCACGCTGCTCGAAGGCGCGGTGGCGGACATGCTCAACTCCGGCGCATTCGCGGCCAACCTGCGCAGGGTGCGCGGACTGTACCGCGAGGCGCGCGACGCCTCTCGCATCCACGTTATCGAC
>DAIMKE010001153.1:0-2679 GCA_036721875.1 Bradyrhizobium sp.
CCAATGTCACCGCGAACAGATAGATCAGGAGAATGCCGATCAGGAAGGTCGGCAGCGAAATGCCGATCAGCGAGACGGCCTGGAAGAGTTTGGCGAGCACGGTGTCGCGCTTGAGCGCAGAATAGACGCCCATCAGGATGCCGAACACCATCGCAAACACGGTCGCGCAGACCGCAAGCTCCAGTGTCGCGGGCATACGTTCCATCAACAGCGCCGAGACCGGCTGGCGGAACTGGTAGGAGACGCCGAACTTGAACTGCGCGGCATCGGCGAAATACCGCACGAACTGCACCGGCACCGGATCGTCGAGCCCGAGCGACTTGCGCACGGCTTCTCGTTCGGCCGCCGACGTGTCGATGGAAACGATCTGGTTGACGGGGTCGCCGGCAAAGCGGAACATCGAGAAGGCGATGATGCCGACGGCGAACATGACGCCGATGGCCTGAATGGCGCGGCGAAGAGTGAAAGCGAGCATTCCTTCCACTATCCTTGGGTGTGCGTACGGCGGACGTCCTTGTCAGCCGAGAAAGGAAAGGTCCCGGACGCCTGACGCCGCCGGGACCTCGTGTTCGACTGACGCTATTCCTTCTTGGTCGCCCAGTGGAACATGACCAGATTGTCGGCGCGCTGCGGCAGGTTGACCTTCTTCGATACGCCCCAGGCGAGCGCCTGCTGGTGCAGCGGGATGTAGGCCCAGTCCTTCATGCCGATTTCGTAGGCCTGCTTGATCAGCTGGTTGCGCTTGGCGGTGTCGGTCTCGACCAGCACCTTGTCGGTGATGGCGTCGAACTCCTTGTTGCAATAGCCGCCGAGATTGGCCTCGCCGCGCGAGGAATTAGCATCGTCGCGGCAGCCCATGATGTCGTAGAGCACGTTATGGGAATCCATCGTGCTCGGCGTCCAGCCCAGCAGGTAGAACGAGGTCTGGTAGCCGCCCTGCTTCAGCACCTTGGCGAAGTACTGCGCCTTCGGCTGCGCCAGCAGATTGATCTTGACGCCGATGCGGGCGAGCATGCCGACGACGGCCTGGCAGATCGCCGCGTCGTTGACGTAGCGGTCGTTCGGGCAGTCCATGGTGACCTCGAAACCATCGGGGTAACCGGCCTCGGTCAGGAGCTTCTTGGCGCCATCGGGGTCGAATTTCGGCCGCGTGAACTCCTTGGACAGCGCGAACAATTCGGGGGCAATCATCAGCGCCGACGGCGTCGACAGCCCGCGCATGACGCGCGTCTTGATCAGCTCGATGTCGATCGCCTTGTAGAAGGCCTCGCGGACGCGCGCATCCTTGAACGGGTTCTTGCCCTTGATGTTGGAATAGAGCAGCTCGTCGCGGGTCTGGTCGAAGCCGATGAAGATGGTGCGCAGCTCCGGTCCTTTCAGCACCTGGGCGTTCGGGCTGGAATCGACGCGGGAGATGTCCTGGATCGGCACCGGCTCGATGACGTCCACTTCGCCCGAGAGCAGCGCAGCGACGCGGGTGGCGTCGGAAGCGATCGGGGTGAAGATGATTTCCTTCAGGTTACCTTCGACCTTGCCCCAATAGTTGGGGTTGGCCTTGAAGACCGTCTTCACGCCGGGCTGATGGCTTTCGATGATGAAGGGGCCAGTGCCGTTCTCGTGAAGCGAGGCGTAGCTCGGCGTGGTCGCCGCCACGGGCGTCGGATCGACGACGTTGTTCTCCTCGGCCCATTTCTTGTCCATGATGTACCAGACATCCCACGAATTATGCAGGATGGGATTGGGCGAGGGCAGGATGAAATCGACGGTGTAGTCGTCGACCTTGACGACCTTGACGTCGGCCGCGAGGCGGGTCTGCATGTTGGACCCCTTCTTGCGGACGCGGTCGGCGGAGAACAGCACGTCATCAGCAGTGAAGGGATCGCCGTTGTGGAACTTCACGCCCTTGCGCAAATGGAAGCGCCAGCGGGTCGGCTCCGGCGTTTCCCAGCTTTCCGCCAGCGCCGGAATGATCTTGAGGTCCTTGTCGCGTGCGGTGAGGCCTTGATAGACGTGCCCGAGATGGGCGTGGGTCGTGCTCTCATTAAGGGTGTAGGGATCGAGCGACTTCAGGTCGCCCTGGTTGGCATAGCGCAGCGTCTGGCTCGACGCCGGCGAGACTGTCAACAAAACCGTTCCGGCGAGCGTCGCCGCAAACAGACTTCGACCCAATGACATTCTTGACCCTCTCCACACCGTGTGCCGGTGATTTTTGATTGGTTCGGCCGGCCGATCAATCCATGTTGCCCAGAGTTCTCGACCGGTGCAAGCGCCATTCCAGCAAGGAACGCGCCAAGTTGCACCGCTGTGCAGCAATGCTGACCGTGGCGCCCGCCATGGAGGAGCATGTCTTTCGACTTTGGTTGACCATGCCGGCTGATTACCGGACGGAGCATGTCGCGCCGGCATCAGGTCGCTTGCGTTGCACCACAACTCGCGGCGATACTCAGGCACGCCGCTCGAATCTCATCTGGAGGGGACATGAAGGTTAACATCGAAATCGACTGCACCCCCCTCGAGGCTCGCCAGTTCTTCGGTCTGCCGGACGTGGCGCCGATGCAGACGGCGGTGATGGACAAGCTGCAGCAGCAAGTTCTCAGCAACATCGAGAAGGTCTCGCCGGAATCCCTGATCCAGAGCTGGTTCACCTTCGATCCGAAGATTGCCGAGCGGTTTCAGGAC
>DAIMKE010001154.1:0-2677 GCA_036721875.1 Bradyrhizobium sp.
CGGACAGAAGGGAAAGGAGGAGACCAAAGTCCGATGGTTGCTGGACCATCGCTGCGGCATTCCAGTAGTCGAGCGCGCGACCCCGGGCATGGCCTATGACTGGAACCGCATGGCGGACGGACTCGCTGCGACCACGCCGCTTTGGGAGCCCGGAACGACGCCTTGCTATCATTCCGCCAATTACGGCTTCATCATCGGCGAAGTTCTGCGACGTGTGACGAGCAAATCCGTTGGCCAGTTTGTCCGCGAAGAAATAGCTGAACCGCTGGGTATCGATTGCGCTATCGGTCTAAACGACAATGAGAATGCTCGTGTGGCTACTTTCCTTGATAAGGAGGACCATGCGTCACAGCACTGGATCGATGAGGGTCAGAATATATTCGCAAAGAGCTGGAAAATATTCTGGGATGACGAGGATTTCAACAGCCAAGATTGGCGTCGGGCCGAGATCCCTTCGGTAAATGCTCATACGAATGCACGGGCGCTGGCGCGCCTCTGCGGCGCACTGGCTTGCAGCGGCACAATTGGCGGAGTTTCACTGCTATCCCAGCGCACGCTCGATCGTGCTTCTGAAGTGCAGTGGTCCGGAAAGGACGTGCAGGACCGCTTGTTGTCTCTTTCACTCGGATTCCTCATGCCAACAGCCAACTCGGTGAGTACGGGACCGCGGAGCCTCGGCATGTCGGGCGCCGGCGGTGCGACGGCATTTGCCGATCCGGACCACAAAATTGGTTTCGGCTATGTGATGAACGCCATGGACCCTGCCCCGGCGAACCGGCCGCGCCCCCTGGCTCTCATTGCCGCACTAAACGCGTGCCTCGCTTAACGCGCCTGTAGGTGAACCACGATTCGATCGGGAGGAATGCATGAGAAAATCATCTTCGGCCACTATCGGGGCATGCCTATGGCTCAGCCTGGCCGCGACAGGCGCTGCTTCTCAGGAGAATAAGACGTATTTCGCACTCGGACCGGCACGTGCGGTCTACGCTACTCCTGCAGCGCCGACCAAAATCGCCTTTCTCGTCATCCATCGCACAGCCGACTACACCACGCACGTCGCCTGCCAGGAACTGCCGAAGCGCGGCTTTGCAGCGCTCTGCATGAGCACGCGTTTCACGAACAATGAATTCCAAGTGGATTGGGACCGTATCGCACTCGATGTGAAGGCGGGAGTCGAGTTTCTGAGGAAACAAGCCGGGATTGAAAAAGTCATCCTGTTCGGTCATAGCGGCGGAGGACCGACCACAAGTTTCTTCCAGGCTGTCGCGGAAAACGGACTCGCGTTCTGTCAAGATCCGAAGAAGATTCTTCCTTGCCGCGATGACTTGACCAATCTGCCCAAAGCGGATGCGCTTGTGCTCGCTGACGCACATCCAGGGGTGCCGGTCATCCTGCTGCGCAGCCTGAACGGCTCGGTGATCAACGAAACGCCCGGCCGGTTCGACCCCGCGCTCGATCCGTATAATCCCGCCAATGGATACAGCCCCGCGGGATCATCTTCTTATCCGGAGGCCTTTCAGAAGCGCTATTTCGCCGCTCAATCGAACCGCATGAATGCGCTAATCGAGGCCGCGCAGTCGCGGGTCAAGGCCATTCGGGAAGCGCGTATTCCATATCCGGACAACGACCTTCTTGCGATTCCGCATGGTGGGAATCCCGGTGCAGGCCCGGGCGGCGCATCCCAGCTCCACAGCCTCGACACATCCATCGCGCTACGCAAAACTCGCGAGCCGCAGAAGCTGCTGCGCAACGATGGTTCGATCGCAAAGCAGATTGTCTCTTCCGTCAGTCCTCCTGAACTTGAGACGAAGGACTCGACGACGCGATTCAATACTGGGACGAAGATCCTGTCATTGCAGTCCTTCTTGAGCACACAGGCTGTCCGTTCCAGCAATTCACTAGACGGCATCGATCACTGCAGCAGCAATAACTCGACAGTTTGCGCCGTTCGTTCGATCCATGTGCCGCTGCTGGTAATGGGCATGGGTGGGTATCTCTTCATTCGCGATTCTGAGGAGGAATACGAAAACGCCGCCAGCACCGACAAGGATCTAATCTTCATTGAAGGTGCAACACATGGTTTCACACCATGTATCACATGTTCGCCAAACGCGGCAGCCTATAGTAATAGTTTGCGCAATATGTTCGATTATGTAAAAAAATGGGTGGATGAGCGAAAATTCTAAAGGGGCGTTTTGAGTATGTGCGGCCTATAAAAAGCCGCACATACTGAACCCAACAGCGCGAGGCTGCCTCACATACGTGACGCTCGATGGCCGCAGAATGGATCGCTTCTCAAAGATAAGGCCCTTCGCACAGAGTTAGGTGACGGCATGCTGGCCGTACACTTGTGATCCGAGGTCTTCGGAGCGATCCTGTCATCGACTTATTGGAGAACTGAGAATCGTTTAGCTTTGGCGCCTGCCGGAACAAGGGCTGTCGGCGACGACCACATGCAACGAAGTCATGCTTGCAAGCCTAACAGCTTTGGCGAACTTCACGCTGTCGCCCCGGCCATTATCCCTCTCGGCAACTCATCGTCTTTGTATCTTCAGCAACTCAACCAGCGCCGCGCTCTCGCCGATATCCGTGCCGACACCTGCCGCCGCGAGGTTGCGGGCGATTGCCGCCTCGTCGATCTCCAGCCCTTCCGCGACGGTCGCCATCGCTTCGGCCG
>DAIMKE010001155.1:0-2676 GCA_036721875.1 Bradyrhizobium sp.
AAACTACTTCGCCGCCGCAGGATATTTGCAACCTGATCGGCTAACGCTCTAGCGCGCTGGTGCCGGTAGAGGCACGGGCGCTGGCGCCGTGGTCTTCTTGGCCGCGGCCGGAGCCTTCGGCGCTCCGGCGGGCGGCTTCAGCGCCGCGGCCTGCGCCGGCAGATATTTTGCAATGATCGCGGGATCGACCTGCGCCATCGCCGTATCAGGCAGGCGGGTCCAGACCTCGTCCCTGCCCAACAGCGAGATGCCGAGATAGCCGCGCATCGTCAGCGTCTGCCCGTCGGGGCTGAGCGTCATCTTGGCCTTGTAGATCTTGCCGTCGCGCGGATCGAGCACGTTGCCGTTCTCGTATTTCAATCCATCGCGCTTCATGTCGCGGATGAAGGAGAGCCCGAGCCACGGCGCATCCTTGCGATCGTCGGTGCACTTCGAGCAGGTCGGATTCGGAGGATCGCCGGGATCGGGAAACAGCTTCGCGAACGCGCCCTCGAACAGCCCCTCGCGATCCACCACCAGGAACCATCCGACCGATTTGCCCTTCTCCATCTTCTGCCACAGCCCGGCTGCCGACGGCTCCGCGGGTTGTGCCGCGAGTTCCGAGGCAAACGCGAACAGCATCGCGATCGGCAGTATCAATCGAAATCTGGATAGTATGTTGCGCATGGTCGCCACCTGACTAATCCACAAATGAATAGGCATAGACTAAGGCCATTTGGCGGACGGTGCCAGTAGCCGGACCATGATGGAACACGCCGCGGCAAGCGCGCCGCAGCGTGTTCCAGTCAGTTCCTGGTTAACATTAATTGACGCCGAGCTTTTTCTGCAGGCTCGACGAGGACGTCGTGTACTGGAACACCAGCCGCTTGTCCGGATAGACGTAGCGGTGCGCCTTCTGCGACATCAACGCCCCCTCGTGGAATCCCGACAGGATCAGCTTCAGCTTGCCGGGATAGGTGTTGATGTCGCCGATCGCGAAAATGCCGGGCACATTGGTCTCGAACGCCGCGGTCTCGACCGGCACCAGATTGTTTTCGAGCGCGACGCCCCAGTTCGCCACCGGACCGAGCTTCATCGTCAGCCCGAAGAACGGCAGCATCGTATCGCACTCGACCTTCGAGACGGCGTTGTCGTTGCCCTTCATCATGGCGCCGGAGAGCTTGCCGCCCTCGCCTTCGAGCGAAGTGACCTGACCGATCTTCAGATCCATCTTGCCGGAGGCCACCAGTGCGCGCATCTGCTCGACGCTGTGCGGCGCGGCGCGGAAATCGTCGCGCCGGTGCAGCAGCGTCACGCGCTTTGCGATCGGATGAAGGTTGAGCGTCCAGTCGAGCGCGGAATCGCCGCCGCCGACGATCAGGATGTTCTTGTCGCGAAACTGCTCCATCTTGCGCACCGCATAGAACACCGACGTGCCTTCGTAGGCTTCGATGCCCGGCACCGGCGGGCGCTTCGGCTGGAACGATCCGCCGCCCGCGGAGATCACCACCACCTTGCATTCGAACACCTTCCCCGCGTCGGTCGTCACGCGAAAGGCGGGATCGCCGATCTTCTCGATCGTCTCCACCATCTCGTTGAGATGGAAGGTCGGATTGAAGGGCTTGATCTGCTCCAGCAGCGCGTCCGTCAGGCCCTGGCCGGTAACCAGGGGAATGCCGGGAATGTCGTAGATCGGCTTTTCCGGATAGAGCTCGGCGCACTGGCCGCCGATCTTGTCGAGGATGTCGACCACATGCGCCTTCATGTCGAG
Source organism: Bradyrhizobium sp. (assembly GCA_036721875.1). Lineage (GTDB taxonomy): Bacteria > Pseudomonadota > Alphaproteobacteria > Rhizobiales > Xanthobacteraceae > Bradyrhizobium. The sequence goes on from DAIMKE010001155.1 coordinate 1,751, forward strand.
AAGGCCCAGTTCGAAAACGGCGAACAGTCCGCACGGGCCTGCGCCAATGATCAGCACATCGGTCTTGATCGCTTCGCTCATGTCAGCTTCTTTTCGGTTGAACCTGGTGGGAAGGCCGAAACTGTCTAGCCAACACGGGACTAACAGGAAAGCCAAATATGAGCCCGTGGCCGCGGCAACCTCTTGCCGTGGCTCGACAAGTGGGCTGTAAGGGATCGAAATTTTCGGAGATTTGCCCTGTGAATGCCCCCTTGCGTTCCGACGCTGACCCCCGTCTGGAAGATTTTCCCTACCGCCTGTCGGACAATGTCAGGTTTGCCGACCTCGACCCGAACCACCACGTCAACAACGCGGTGTATGCGACCTATTTCGAGACCGGCCGCGTTTCGCTGATGAAGGATCGCAGCTACGGGCTGATGCCGGACGGCGTCGCCTGGATCATGGTGCGGCTCGACATCCATTTCCGCGCCGAACTGCGCTGGCCGGGCACGATCGAAATGGGGCTCGGCGTCGTCAAGTTCGGCCGGACCTCGGTCACCTTCGACCAGGTCGTGTTCTCCGAAGGGAAATGCGTGGCATCGGCGCGATCGGTATCGGTGCTTCTCGACGAGGTCACCCGCAAGCCGACGCCGCTGACGCCGGATATCCTGGCCAACCTGCAGCGCTGGATGCGCCGCGGCGTGAATCCGAACTGAGTGTCAGAGACCTCAGGCCTGCCGCTCGGGCGTCGACACCGTAAGACCATCGAGATCGTCGGTCACCTTGATCTGGCACGACAGACGCGAATTCGGACGCACGTCGAAACCGAAATCCAGCATGTCCTCTTCCATCGGCGTCGGAGCGCCGACCTTCTCGCGCCAGGCTTCGTCGACATAGACATGGCAGGTCGCGCAGGCGCAGGCGCCGCCGCATTCGGCTTCGATGCC
>DAIMKE010001156.1:0-2666 GCA_036721875.1 Bradyrhizobium sp.
CCCGCGCGCCCTTGCGCACCGGCGCCAGGCGCGCTTCCAGCGCGAGGTTGTCGAGCGCCTCTGCTGCGGATTGCTGGGCTGCCTCGACTGCGCCGCGCATGGCGGCGAGCGCATCGTTCAGATGGTTTTGCGCTGCGGTCGCAGCGGCTTCGGCGTCTGCGGCCTGCTGCTGGTGCGCCGCCAGGCTTTCCTGAAGCAGGTTGTCCTCGCGGTGGAGGTTTGCTTCCTTCTGAAGGCTCTCCTCCTTTTGCGCGGCGAGGCCTTGCTCGATCCGGGCCACCGCGTCGAGCACCATGCGGGTGTCGGCGTTGCGGTTGCGCTTGGCGTATTCGGTCAGGAACCAGCGGCCGCGCGACGTCTCCATGAAGGCTTCGGCGATCGCGGCATAGTCCTCCTCGCTCGGCAGCGAGGCGCGTGCTGAGATCGGCGAAAGGGCGAATGCATCGTCGGCCATGCTAAACTCTTCGCGCAAATCACCGCGCGTTACGATAACGAAACAACACGATATCGAGCGAATCGCAATTGAATTGATGCCGAGCGAATCAGAAATCCCCATTGCATCTCAAGGCGCTTCGAGACGATTCGCCGTGCGGCTGGCGCTGTTCTACGGCGCCACCTTCGGTATGATCGGAACCCATCTGCCGTTTTTCACCGTCTGGCTGAAGGCGGTCGGCATCGAAGCGTGGTGGATCGGGGTGATCGGCGCCGTGCCCGCGCTGACGCGGTTCACGATTCTTCCCTTTGTGACCAGTGCCGCGGAAAAGTACTCGCTGCGCGGTGCGCTGACCGTGACTGCGCTCGCGACCGCGCTCGGCTTTGCCGTGATCGGCACCCAGCATATGCCGCTCGCCGTGCTGCTGATCTATGCCGTCACCTGTTCGATGTGGACGCCGATGCTGCCGCTGACGGATGCCTATGCGCTGCGCGGCGTGGCGCGGTTCGGCCTGAACTACGGGCCGTTACGGCTGTGGGGCTCGGCGGCTTTCGTGGTGGGGGCGCTGGCCTGCGGCATGCTGGTCGACATCCTCGCGGCCCGGCACCTGATCTGGGTGATCGTGGCGGTAGGGCTTCTCGGCGCCATTGCCAGCCTCGGGCTGCAGCCGCTCGACCGTCCCAGGGCCGCACCGGTGGCCGTCAAGGGCGCGAGCGCGCTGCTGCGCGATTACGGGTTCCTCGCCATCATCGTCGCCTCTGCCCTGATCCAGGGCAGCCACGCGGCCTACTACACGTTTGCGTCGATCAGCTGGCAGGCGGCCGGGCTGGGCGGACTGACCATCGCAGGGCTCTGGGTGCTGGGCGTGCTTGCCGAGATCGTGGTGTTCGCGCTGTCGCCGCGCTTTACGTTGGCGCCGGCGCTGCTGGTGGCGATCGGCGCGCTGAGTGCGGTCGCGCGCTGGCTGATCACCGCGCAGGAGCCGTCGGTCGCGGTGCTCGCAGTGGTGCAACTCGCGCATGGACTTACCTACGGGCTCACCCAGGTGGGCACCATGAGCCTTCTGGTGCGCCGCGTGCCGATCCACATGATGGCGCGCGGGCAAGGCTATCTCGCGGCCTGCGGCGGCATGGTCTCGATGGCGGCATCGATCCTGTCGGGCATGGTCTACGCGGGGTACGGCGCGCAGGTCTATTACGTGATGGCCGCGATGGCGCTCGTTGCCGCGCTCATCATGTGGTTCGCGCGGGGATTATTGGCGCATCAGCCCCAGAGTGTTGCTTCCGGCGGATAGACGAGGCTGCCGTCGTAGCGCAGGCCGTGGTCGCGATCGCGGGCCAGCAGCAGCGGCCCGTCGAGATCGACGAACCGGGCTTGCGGCGCGAGCAGCATCGCAGGCGCCATCGCCAGCGACGTCGCGACCATGCAGCCGATCATGATCTCGAAGCCGAGCGCATGCGCGGCATCCGCCATCGCAAGCGCTTCCGTCAGCCCGCCGGTCTTGTCGAGCTTGATGTTGACGGCGTCGTAACGCGCGCGAAGGCCTGTGAGCGAGGCGCGATCGTGCACGCTTTCGTCGGCGCAGACGGCGACCCTTCGCCTGATGCGCGCCAGCGCCTCATCCTGTCCGGCCGGCATTGGCTGCTCGACCAGCGTCACGCCGGCGTCGGCGCAGGCGGCGAGGTTCCGTTCGAGATTGTCCGCCGTCCAGGCTTCGTTGGCATCCACGATCAGTTCGGATTCGGGGGCGGCCCTGCGCACCGCCGATATCCGCTCGCCATCGCCGTCACCGCCGAGCTTGATCTTGAGCAGCGGTCGATGTTTGGCCTTGGCGGTCGCTGTTGCCATCGCCTTCGGCGTCCCCAACGATATCGTGTAGGCGGTGGTGCATGGACGCGGCGCGGGACGTCCGAGCACGGTCCAGATTCGCTGGCCACGGCGCTTGGCTTCCAGGTCCAGCAGCGCGCAATCCAGCGCGTTCCGCGCTGCCCCTGCGGGCATCGCCGCCTGCAGCGCGTGCCGGTCGAGCCCACCGGCGACGGCCTCCTGCATCGCCTGAAGCGCTGACAGCGTCGCTTCCGGCGTCTCGCCGTAGCGGGGGTAGGGCACGCATTCCCCGCGCCCGGTATCATCGCCCTCGGTGACCGTCGCGACGACCGTGACGGCCTCGGTCTTGGCACCCCGGCTGATCGTGAAGGAACCTGCGATCGGCCAGCGTTCGATGCTTGCGGAA
>DAIMKE010001157.1:0-2654 GCA_036721875.1 Bradyrhizobium sp.
CGTTGCGCGAGGCTATTTGCAGTGTGAGGGAGTGCGCGGCAAAATCAACTTAATTGCGTCGGCGTTAGATGAAATTGGAGAAAGGTTGAAGAGCAAGCGGTTCGACGCACTAAGGGGTCGACGGAGCGAGCCTGCCGCCGGCAACGTTCTTCAGCTCGTATTTCGGAACCGCGAAGCCCGCGACGTGGAGCGCGCCTGATTCGTTACCGCCCGAGGCTCGACATTGCGCCTTGAAACAGCCGTCAGTGATCGTCGCGACGAATCGTCGGACATAGCTGTCCGCTGCACCTTCGCGCGACAGTCGGCCGTCGTCAGCGCGTGCGCAGTAGGAACAAATCAGGACAGCGCGCGTAATCCAGTGAGGACGTCTCGGAGCTGATAGATGGCCACGACGCGGAATCGGGTACCCCTACGTTCGTCTGGGAGCGATAATTGTCGCAGCGAGCGCACGATGCGGGCGAACGTCGCCTTTTTCGCCGAACACCGCGACCAGATTGCCGACAGGTTGCGCGAGCTCGACCGGGAGTGGGACATCGAGAGAACCATCGAAGCTAATGCAGCTGTAATCGGATTCACTGGCATCGTTTTGGCGGCCGCTCACAATCAGCGCTGGCTCGCACTCCCGGCGCTGGTGACCGGCTTTCTGTTCCAGCATGGGATCCAGGGGTGGTGCCCCCCGGTGCCCGTCTTGAGAAAACTGGGCTTTCGCACCTCCTACGAAATCGAAGAAGAACGTCGGGCCCTGATGGCGTTACGAGGCGATTTCAGGCACGTGGCCGAAAGCGCGGATAGCGCGCTCCGGGCTGCGAGGGGTGTCCCAAACGCGACTGCACCAGCGTAGCGCTGAGGCACACCAGTACAGGAGTTTAAAATGTCCTACTATTTCTCGAAAACACTCGACCTTCCGTTTGCGGAGGCCGTCGACAAAGCGATAACCGCACTCAAGGCCCGGGGATTCGGCGTGTTGACCAGGATCGACGTGCAATCGACGCTCAAGGAGAAGATCGGCGCCGACTTTCGGCCTTACGTCATACTAGGTGCGTGCAACCCGAGAATGGCGCATGAGGCGCTGTTGGCCGAGGACAAGATCGGAACCATGCTTCCATGCAACGTTGTGGTTCAGGAATTCGATGGGAAGACCGAAGTGGCAGCGGTGGATCCGGTAGCGTCAATGCAGGCCATACAGAATGAATCACTGGCGACGATCGCGGAGAAGGTCCGCGGCGAATTGAGGGCGGCGGTCGAAGCCATCTAGAGGCCTTCTGTTCTTTGTGTTGGTGCATCGCCCCAGCTCGGCGACGTCGCCTGACGACGTCTCGACGGGGGCACTCGGCACCGCCGTAGGAGCGGGATCCCCGCCCCTTGGGGCGTCCCTGCTTTCGTCGAGGTCGCGCGCCGATCGAAGTTCATCCGCCGGATGCCGCGGTCTCTGCACCGCCCGCCGGAAGCACCACGACCTTGGCTCCCGACGGCACGCGTCGGTAGAGGTCGATCACGTCCTGGTTCATCATGCGGATGCAGCCGGACGACATTGCCTGCCCGATGGACCATGGCTCGTTGGTGCCGTGAATCCTATACAGCGTGTCCTTGCCGTTCTTGAAGAGATAGAGAGCGCGGGCGCCAAGCGGGTTTTGCGTGCCGCCCTCCATGCCCCGAGCCCACTTGACGTATTTGTCCGGCTCGCGGGCGATCATGTCCTTGGTGGGCGTCCAGCGCGGCCATTCGCGTTTCATCGCCACATTGGCGGTACCCGACCAGGCCATGCCCTCCTTGCCGACGCCTACGCCGTAGCGCAGCGCCTTGCCGCCTTCCTGCACCAGATAGAGGAAACGGTTTTTCGGGTCCACGACGACGGTCCCGGCAGGCTGCCCGGTCGGATCGTCGACGAGTTGACGCATGTAACGGATCTTCAGGTCGCCGCCAGGAACCGGCGCAACGGTATAGGCGCCGTCCGAGACCGCGCCATATCGCGGGTCGGACATCGGCGCGTAGCTCGCGGCCGCGGCCTTGGGCATGATGTCGGCGTCGGAGACGCAGCCCGCCAGCGCTGCCGGCAGAAGCACTGCCGCGGCACACACAGCCCATTGCTTTCGAAGCGTCATGTTGATTCCTTCGGTGCCGCCTGCCGGCGCGCGTTGGCGACTGCCCGGCGAAAGCAGGCGTAGTCGAGCGTGTTGTAGAGAGGACTTCCGATCAGGTACGATGGCGTCCCGGCGAGGCTCAAGGACTTGCGGACGAACAGCGCATCGATGTCTTCGGCGTGGTGGCGAAGGTCGACCTGCAGCGCCTCCATGTCGATGCCGGATGCGCGGCCGTGTCGTACCCGCCTTTGTACCGAACTCCCACGCGAGGCGGGCGCCATAGAGAGAGGCGTTCGTCAGGATCGGCCAATCCTTGTGAACGAGGCGGACACCTTCGTCTTCCGCCTTGAGGCTGTCCAGATTTGGCGTGGCCGCCATGCGTCCGTCCTCTGAAAAGAAGTCCGGCCCTGACATCCAACCGATCCCAACCTGACTTGGCCTATGGCGGTCAGTCTCGATCTGCAGCTTAAGCCAGGCTTAAGAGGGCCCCGTTGCTCACTTCTTTGCGCGGGCGCGCGCGTCGGCAGCGACGCGCTTGAAGCCTTCGTAGTTCAACGCCTGCGTCACCCGGTA
>DAIMKE010001158.1:0-2648 GCA_036721875.1 Bradyrhizobium sp.
TCGTCCGCCTGTTCAACGATCGTGGCGCGTGCCTCGCTGCCGCCGCCGTTACCGACGAGGTCATGCCCGGCGTGCTGCAATTATCCACCGGCGCTTGGTACGATCCGGAACCCGGCGAAGCAGAGATGCCGCTCTGCATCCACGGCAATCCGAACGTGCTGACCCGCGACATCGGCACCTCGCGGCTGGCGCAAGGCTGCTGCGGCCAGGTGACGGTGGTCGAGTGCGAGAAGTATACGGGAACGCTGCCGGACATTCGCGCTTTCGATCCTCCCGATCACGGGTGATGTGGAGGCAACGACAGCCCCGCCGCGATGCCACGCCGTCGTCATTGCGAGGAGCGCAGCGACGAAGCAATCCATATCTCGGCGCGCGGTGAGATGGATTGCTTCGCTTAGCTCGCAATGACGGTGGCGAGCATTTTGCGCCCTCACCCAAACCGCTGCTCGTACCGGCTCACGTTAAGCTCACTCACGTCGATATCCGGCTTCCGTCCGGACATCATATCCGCAAGCACCCTCCCCGATCCGCACGCCATCGTCCAGCCGAGCGTGCCGTGTCCGGTGTTGAGATGCAAATTACCGTAGCGCGTAGTACCGATGACCGGCGGTCCGTCCGGCGTCATCGGCCGCAGGCCGCACCAGAAGGTCGCCTTGCTCAGATCGCCGCCGCGCGGGAACATGTCGGTCAGGGAATGATCGAGCGTCGCGCGACGTGCCGCATCGAGGCTGGAAGAATAGCCCGAGATTTCCGCGGTGCCGCCGACGCGGATGCGATCCCCAAGCCGCGTGATCGCGACCTTGTAGCTCTCGTCCATCACGGTCGATTCCGGCGCGCCAGCTGCATCGATGATCGGCACCGTGATCGAATAGCCCTTCACCGGATAGACCGGCACTGAAACGCCAAGGGGCTTGAGCATCCGCGGCGACCAGCTTCCCAGCGCTGCGACATAGGCATCGGCCTGCAATGTTCCGGCGCTGGTGACGACGCCGGTGATCTTGCCGCCCTCCGCAACCAGCCGCTCGATAGACGTGTTGAATTTGAACTGCACGCCGAGCCTGGCCGCTTCGACAGCAAGCGCCTGCGTAAACATGTGGCAATCGCCGGTTTCGTCCTGCGGCAGGCGAAGTCCGCCGACGAACTTGACCTTCGCCGTAGCAAGCCCCGGCTCGGCGGCGATGCAGCCGGCGGGATCGAGCACTTCGAACGGCACGCCAGTCTGCTTGAGTACGGCGATATCGTCGGCGGTGCCGTCGAGCTGCTTCTGCTTGCGAAACAGCTGCAGCGTTCCCTGGCTGCGCTCATCGTACTTGATTCCAGTCTCGGCGCGCAGCGCGCGCAGGCAGTCGCGGCTGTATTCGGCGATCGGGATCATCCGGCTCTTGTTGATGGCGTAGCGCTCTGCCGTGCAGTTGCGCAGCATCTTGAGCATCCACCACCACATCACGGGATCGAGCTTGGGCCAGATCACCAGCGGGCCGTGCCGCATCAATAGCCACTTGATGGCCTTCACCGGCACGCCGGGTCCGGCCCAGGGCGAGGAATAGCCGGGCGATACTTCGCCGGCATTGGCAAAACTGGTTTCCTGTGCCGGCTCGGCCTGACGGTCGACGACCGTCACCTCGTGGCCGGCGCGCGCCAGATAATAGGCCGTGGTGACGCCGATGACGCCACTGCCGAGAACGATGACTTTCACGATCCCTCACGCATCCGCCGCGGCGTCGTACGCCGCGGCTTCCGTCGTTCCCAGGAGCAAGGATCAGGCCACGCGCTTGATGGCGTCGCCCAGGATCGAAACGATATCGTCGATATGGCTCTTCTCGACGATCAAGGGCGGCGACAGCGCAAAGGAATCGCCGCTCATGCGCAGGTAAAGTCCGCGATTGAAGCAATCGACCATCACGTCGTAGCCGCGCGCGCCGACGCCTTCCTTGCGCGGCGCGACTTCGACGGCACCCATGAGGCCGACGTTGCGGATGTCGACCACGTTCGGCAGACCCTTGAGCGAATGCAGCGCATCGCCCCAGTATTCGGCAATCGATGCGCCGCGCGTCAGCAGCCCCTCGTCCTTGTAGATGTCGAGCGTGGCAAGGCCCGCTGCGCAGGCGGTCGGATGCGCCGAATAGGTGTAGCCGTGGAACAGCTCGATCGTGCCCTCGGGGCCGTTCATCAGCGCGTCGTGGATCTTGCGGCTGGCGAACACCGCGCCGCAAGGAACAGTGCCATTGGTGATGCCCTTGGCCGTCGTCATCATGTCTGGCGTAACGCCGAAGTAATTTGCCGCGAACGGCGCGCCGAGGCGGCCGAAGCCGGTGATGACTTCGTCGAAGATCAAGAGGATGCCGTGCTTGTCGCAAAGTTCGCGCAAGCGCTTCAGGTAGCCTTTGGGCGGCGGCAGCACCGCGGTGGAACCCGGCACCGGCTCGACGATGACGGCGGCGATGGTGTCGGCGCCATGCAGCGCCACCATCCGCTCGACATCGTCGGCGAGTTCAGCGCCATGCTCCGGCTGGCCTTTCGCGAAGGCGTTGCGGGCGAGGTCATGGGTATGACGGATATGATCGACACCCGGCAGATGGGTCGCAAAGGCGCGGCGGTTCGCCACCATGCCGCCGACCGACATGCCGCCGAAGCCGACACCGTGATAG
>DAIMKE010001159.1:0-2647 GCA_036721875.1 Bradyrhizobium sp.
ATAACCGCTGCAGCTCGCGGCGGACCAGCGCCAGCGGCACAAACACCGGCCGCACCTGCGGCGGGACATGCGCGAGCAGGTCGAATGCGGTCGCAAGATGCTTTTGCGCCTCGCCAATCAGCTGGCCGACCGCCGCGCGCATGCCAGGCGTCGGCTTGCCCGAAAATACTTCCTCGATCCCGCTGCTATGCTGTTGCAGCAGTTGCAGCGGCAGGAATAGCTGGCGCCGCGCAGCGTCGAGCGGCAGCGCGGCGATCACCTGCGTCATGCCCTGGGCGAGGCCGGCATGGCGCGCGAGATGGTCGGCCGCCTCCGACGGCGGCGCGGCGATCCGGGCGCCGAGCGACAGCAACGCCGACGATGTGTCGGTGACATATCCTTCCAGCGCCGCCATAGATGGCATCGGATCGTTATAGAGATCGAACTGGTGTTCCTCGATCAGGCGCGCCAGCGGAGCGACCGGCAAGCGGAAATCGCCGATCACCTGCAGCAATTCCACCGCGACCGGATTGCCCTCGACTTCGCCGTGGCGCGCGCCCTCCAGCATGTCGGTCCACCATTGCATCCGGATTTCGCCCGGCAGCGGCTGGCTCACCTGATCGCGTACGCGCGATATCTCGACGTTGAAGGCATAAACGGCCAGCAGGGCGCGGCGCTGGACCGCCGGCAGGAACAGCGTCGAGGCGTAGCGGGCAAAATCATTTGTGCGCACGAGGTCGGCGCAGAACGCGGCAGAATCCTTCGACGGCGCGCCCGCGCTCATGGCACCGCGATCAGTGCTGCCGCGACCCGCCGCCGCTCGCCCAGCATGATGTTGTAGGTTCGGATCGCAGGCCCTGTCTGCATCGGGTCCAGCACCACCCGGACCGCGCGCAGCGCCTCGCGCAGGCCGCGCGGCGGCATCCAGACTTCCGTGCCGGTGCCGACGATCAGCGTATCGATGGAATTGGCGGCCTTGAACACACGGTCGAGCGAATACTCGTCGATCTCCGTCAGCCTGGTCACAGGCCAGGCCCAGATCCCGTGCGGCAGGCACAGCAGCGAGCCGCGATGGGACATGTCGGCGAAGGCGAAGCCGCCCTTGCCGTAGGCTTCGATCGGCGCCGACCTCGGAAGATGCGGAGCGTCCGAGGAGCTAGCCATTGTTCCTACTTCATTCCTATTTCTTCGCGGGAGCGTCCGGCGCGTCTCGGTGCTCACCAACGCCGAGATAGATCAGGATCGGCGCGGCGATGAAGATCGAGGTGTAGGTGCCGACCAGCACGACGCCGAACATCATGACGGCCGTGAAGCTGTGGATCGCATGGCCGCCGAACAGCAGCAGCGCCAGCAACGCCAGCGTCACGGTGACGTGGGTAATGATCGAGCGCGACAGCGTCGAATTGATGGATTCGTTCAGCAGTTGCGGCATCGGCATTTTCTTGTAGCGCCGCAGCATTTCGCGGATGCGGTCGTAGATCACGACCGTATCGTTCAGGGAGTAGCCGAGAATCGTGAGCAGCGCCGCGATACTGGTGAGGTCGAAATCGACCTGCGAGATCGACATGAAGCCGATCGTCAGCACGATATCGTGGACGTTGGCGATCATGGCGCCGAGCGCAAACTGCCATTCGAACCGGAACCAGAGATAGATTAGGATGCCGAGGATCGCGAGCATGAGGCCGAGCATGCCGTAGGCGAGCAGTTCGCCTGATACGCGCGGTCCCACCACTTCGACGCGGCGATATTCCACGGAATCGCCGAGCGCGCTGCGGACCTTCTGCACGGCCTCCTGCTGCGCGGCGTCGCCACCGGGTTGCTCGGCCACCCGTATCAGCACGTTGGCCGGACCACCGAACTGCTGCAACTGGATGTCGCCGAGCCCAAGTGTGCTCAACGACGCGCGCATCGCGCCGATGTCGGCCGCGCCGGACTTGGCCTGCACTTCGAGCAGCGTGCCGCCCTTGAAATCGATGCCGAAATTCAGCCCGTGGGTGAAGAACAGCACGATCGCGAGGATCGAAAGCGCCGCCGAGATCGGGAAGCTGATGCGGCGAAAGCGCGTGAAGTCGAAATGCGTGTCGTCGGGGACGATGCGCAGCGGCGGCAGCAGATCGAACACGGCGACCACGGTCAGCACGACAACCAGGATGCCAAGCGCAATGAGAACGTATTGAGTCACGAATTATTCCTAGATCGGCACGGTCTTCGGCCGCTTCCACCGCACCCAGCCGGCGACGATCAGGCTGGTGAGGGTGAATGCCGTAAAAACCGTGGTGATGATGCCGATGCCGAGCGTGACAGCGAAACCGCGGACCGGTCCGGTGCCGATGTAGAACAGCACCGCGGCGGCGATGAAGGTGGTGATGTTGGAGTCGAGAATGGTCGCCAGCGCCCGCCTGAATCCGGCGTCGATCGCCGAGATCGCATTGCGTCCGCCGCGCAGTTCCTCGCGGATACGTTCGTAGATCAGCACGTTGGAGTCGACGGCGATGCCGACGGTCAGCACGACGCCGGCGATGCCGGGCAGCGTCAGCGTGGCATTGAGCAGCGACAGGATACCGAAGATCATCGCGACGTTGATGGCGACCGCGATGTTGGCGAACACGCCGAACAGACGGTAGGTCAGCAGCATGAACACGACGACCATGATCGAGCCGATATAGGC
>DAIMKE010001160.1:0-2646 GCA_036721875.1 Bradyrhizobium sp.
ACCACAAGCCATCAATCGCAGGCCAAGTCATGCTGCATTATCCCCGCCCGCCATTTCCGAATCAGCATCAACCGATGCCCGGCAAGACAGCCGCGATGAGCCCGACGCCCGATCATGGCGAAACGTCCTACAAGGGCAGCGGTCGTCTCGACGGCAAGAAAGCAGTCATCACCGGCGGCGACAGCGGGATCGGGCGCGCTATTGCGATTGCTTACGCCAGAGAAGGCGCCGACGTGCTGATCTCCTATCTCGACGAGCACGACGATGCTCGCGAGACCGAGCGGCTGGTGAAGGAAGCCGGCAGGCAGGCCGTTTTGATTCCAGGCGACATTCAGGACCCTGAGCAATGCCGCGCGATCATCGCAAGAGCCGTCTCGGAGCTGGGCGGGATCGACATCCTGGTCAACAACGCAGCGCATCAGGCAAGCTTCAAATCGATCGATGAGATCAGCGACGAGGAGTGGGAGCTGACGTTCAAGGTAAACATCCACGCGATGTTCTATCTTGCCAAGGCGGCCGTACCTCACATGAAGCCGGGTAGCTGCATCATCAACACGGCGTCGATCAATTCGGACGCACCAAACCCGACCTTGTTGGCCTACGCGACGACAAAAGGGGCGATCCATAATTTCACGGCGGGACTCGCGCAGATGCTGGCTGAGAAGGGCATTCGTGCCAACGCGGTTGCGCCGGGACCGATCTGGACGCCGCTCATCCCGTCCACCCTGCCTGAGGACGCCGTGAAGAACTTCGGCAAACAGGTCCCGATGCAGCGCCCGGGCCAGCCCGTTGAGTTGGCCACCGCCTATGTCATGCTGGCCGATCCGATGTCGAGCTACGTGTCCGGCGCAACCATCGCTGTCACCGGCGGAAAGCCGTTCCTGTAGAAGCGCCCTTTCCGCTCCTGCATCGAAGTTATCCGAACCGTGATTTAGTGTCGGGACGGCACCCTAACGCCGTCGTGCGACTGCGATACCCAGCAAGAAGGCGACCAGCAGCGATCCCAAGGGCGCCTCTCGTGCGATATTGCTGATAATGCTAAGCGGCATGCCCGGCTTTCGGCCCTTCTCGATCGCTTCGCCGAGCCGATTGGCGGCGCCTTTGACGGCATCTGACACGTCGTCGATCGCGGACTTTGGGGCCGGCTCTGGATCAAGGCCCTCGTACACGTAGGGCTGGGGCGGAATATCGTTGGTCATGGATTTCACCGTTCTTTTCTGACGGCGCTAATCAATCAAGCCGACGATTGTTCCAATCGTGGACCACGATGCATCGCCAGGGTCTCTTCTTAGTTCGCGCATGTCTCGACAGGAAGCCGCAGGCATCAGCCAATACTCGGCTCCGCAAGAACCCGGACGTGCTGTACGTCGGAGGAACTACAGCTCTCGTAAAGGGTTGTTGCGCCGTTCCAAGGAAACGATCCTGCCATGAGCCGCCCCGGCCAACGATCTTCGAATTTGCTTATCTCCTTGGCCAAATCATATGGCCGCGACCTGAAGCACTGGTTTGGAGGCCTGACAACGCGCTACGCCGCGGGAGCCGGATTGCTCGCCGCCGGCGTCGTGCTTCTCCTTGTGGCGGCCGGGGTCGCAATCTCGGCAGGCTTCCATGCACTGGAAATTCACTATGGCACCTACGTTGCTTATGGCGTCGTGGGCGGCGTATTCCTGCTATTGGGAGTTGCCGGGCTGGTCGCTGGCCGGATGATGCTTTCTCGCCCAACCGCTCCCTTGCCTTCGCCAGGACGACAGTTTCAAGTAATCAAACGCGCGGTGACTGTACCCGCAATTACTACTCTGGTTTCCCACGGCGGACGCCGAGCCGGTCGAATGGATCCGGTATCGCGAGGGCTCGCGGTTGGCGCTGCAGCCATACTGCTGGGTTGGATCGCAGTTAACGCGGCCCAGCGTCAACGCACTATCAGGCGGAAGCGAATCTGACATGCGTGGATCCCGGTGGCCGAACGATCTTGCGCTCGTCGCAGCAACCGCTATGGCGACAGTCGCGATTTATCGCCAACTGACCGTTGCAGAGCAAGGCGAAGCCAGTGCACGAACTGCGCCTGCAGGCGCCGCGGCCGTGACGGCAGACGTCGGGCGTGGCCGGCTGGCTCGCGCGCCGTGGCAGATCCCGCTGGCCGGATGGAAGGACATCCTCTATCGCACCTATCAGCAAATCGGCGAAGACCGCCTTCTGGCAACAGCCGCTGGCGTCGTATTCTATGGCCTGCTCGCAATCTTTCCCGCGATTACAGCGCTTGTGTCGAGCTACGCTCTGTTTGCAGATCCCGCCACGATTTCGGACAATCTGCGAAGCCTGGCGCTGATGTTGCCGGACGGCTCGTTCAGCGTTGTCCAGGACCAGGTCGCGCGCGTGTTGGAGAAGGGAAACGTCACCCTGGGCTGGACCTTCGTCATCGGCCTGGGGATGGCAATCTGGAGCGCCAATGCCGGCATGAAGGCGATACTCGATGCGCTCAATGTTGTTTACGAGGAAGACGAAAAGCGCTCCTTCATCAAGCTGAACCTGGTTTCGCTATCGTTTACCGTCGCCGCGCTGGCCGGAATTCTGATCATGATAAGCGCCGTCGTTGCGGTACCCCTGCTGCTGCAAAACCTGGGACTGGGCGAGCGTGCGGAGCTCATC
>DAIMKE010001161.1:0-2644 GCA_036721875.1 Bradyrhizobium sp.
GGTCGGCGCAGGCTGGAACCAGGTCTCCAACGACGGCGAGCCCTACATCTCCGTCAAACTCGACGACCCGAGCTTCAACGTCCCGATCATCGCAGCGCTGTGGCCGAGCCAGACGGACGGGGACTACGCCCTGATCTGGAACCGCCCGAAGCGGGACGCCTGATCCCCGCGACGCAGGAACCCCGCCGCCAAGGCGGGGCTTCTTGCGCGCTGAATGAAGCCGGAACCGGGCATCGAGCCCGCTTCCGGCTTGCCGGGCGCACAACCGGGAACGGGGGACTGCTCAGTTCGTCCAAGGGTGCCATGGCGCTCCGAAGGCCTCAAGGACTGCGGCACCTCCAATTTTGCCTCCGCGCCGGTTCCCTCCGCTTCAACAAAATCGGCTCCTCCGCACGCCGGCTCCGCCGGTCGCTTCGCGCTCCTTGATCCCTCCGATCCGCCATGACCGCGGGCGTCGTCTTTCACAAACGTCAAGGAGACGACACCATGTCGATCGATCAACACATTGAAGAGCTTCGGGCCGAACTCAGGAACGCCGTCTACGCCGACGAGCGGCGCTGCATCGAGGGCGAGCTGGCGGCGGCGATCGCCGAGCGCGACGCGATCCTCGCCACCTGGGCGGAGGAGCCTCCCCAGTGAGGGAGGTTTTTCCGCGTCGGCCGTGCGGGCGCCATAGCCGGCGCCCGTGTCCCTGTCGTCGGCGCATGAATCGTCTGCCCTCAAGCGAATTTTACTCTCCCAATTCGTCTCGCTCTCTGGCAATTTCTTTCCGGATTTGAGGATCTCCATGCCGAACCGGATTCCACATCGACCCCAAATTGCCCAAGACGTTCGACGCGACCCCGAACGACACGCGCAGCAAGGCGCAGCTCGATCAATGGTGGGATCGCCCTTACGGCCTCACACGACCGGATGGTCGCATCGAGGTCCGATGCCTGAATGGCGGGGCGTGGGATCGCTCAACCCATTTCGGTTTCGCGGACGATTACGATGCTGCCTGCGCGTTGGCCGAAGCGAAGCAGGCTGAATGGCTGAAGTTCCGGGAGCGGCCCAACGCCTGTCTTGAAGGCGGTCAGGTGACGGTGATCCGGCAGCCGCAGCGGCCCGACGAAGAGCCGCGCCAACTTGCCGCGTTTCCGACAGCTGAAGCGGCTGCCGAGTATCTGCGCGCCAACTTCCCGGAAGCATCGTCTTCGACTTAAGCTATATCCGCTGGTCTGTCCGTCTCTTGCCTCGACGGGAACAGATGTTGGGGGTGGTGTCTGGTTGTTGCCGATACAGATCATCTTTCGATCCGGCATCCACTTCGACATCGGCAGATTTTGGGCGAGGCCCTTCGGGGCACGGCTCTATTCGCTGCGCGAACCGAACCCGCTGCGCGGTTTCGGGTAGGGTAGGCGTGGGGCATCTGCGAACAGAATACCCCTACGCCTCCCTCCGAACCGTGCGTGCACCTTTCAATGCACACGGCTCTCCATATGCGGTATCTCCCGACGGGAACTTGCGACTTCCCTGCAGGCTGGACAGAAGATCATCGTCCGGCGCAGCGCGGTCCCCAAGTTCCGGTTCGTCAACGGTTTGTCGCGGAAATGCCGATCGCTCTGACGATGATGCACTACGAACGGCCCACGCGTATCGCCACAGATGCCGCATTCGCGCGTATCCAGTCGGTCGATGAGGTCGTTTGGACTTTTGACCCACCACGCTCCCTTTGTGACATTGTCCACGACTGGACTTGTCCAGGAGAGGCGGCGTAGATGCTTTAGTCGCCACAGTTTGAGGCTGCGAACTTCACCACGTATTACCGAGGAAACCTCGTAATCCGTGCCCTTGCTCAAGCGTGCCCTGATCTTTGCCGTTGTTGTCCGATGACGCATCGCCAGCGTTTTCACGAGACTGCGTAACGTCACCAGTTCCAACAGCCCTAACGCCTTTTTGACGTCATCGGCCAACACATAATAGTTGGCAAAGCCACGGAACTCCGAGTTATAGGCGAGGACGATGTTGCGATCGCTGGTATGTGCGAATTGTACCCGTCGATGGCCATTCTTTCTGGCGAGATCGCCATAGCCATGTCTGCGACAGAACGCAGTGACCCTTTCTCGTGGCACACGCAGGCTGACATTGCCGGTGGTCGGGCGACGTAAGATGCGCCACTTGCGCCCATCGGGGCCCTTCCGGTCGGACTTCCGTCCGGCGCCGGTCGAGGTAAATGTCGATATGCGGTAGCCAAGAAAGGTTACCCCTTTTGATGCGGCATGGACCCCACTTTTCTCGGGCGCCACGGCGAGCTTCAGGGTTTCCGTCAAGTGTTGTTCGACGGAAGTCATGATCTCACGCGCCTCCTGCTTGCTGCCGATGATGCCGATCAGGAAGTCGTCGGCATATCGGCAGTAACGGAGCCTTTTGAAGTTTGGGTCCATAGGATCGACGGACGGCATTTTCCGCCTTTCCCTATTGAGGGCTTCGATCTGCGCCATCACGGCGTTAATCTGACCCTGATCCGCGCTAGTGGCACGGAGCCGTTCAACTTCTCGGCGAAGGCGATGGACGCGATGTTGTAACGCCGCGTAGGCCGCAAACGGACGCCGTTTGCGGCCCTGATCAAAGCTCACCCGCAACGTCTGCATGAACTGGTCGAGTT
>DAIMKE010001162.1:0-2636 GCA_036721875.1 Bradyrhizobium sp.
TTCATGGCTGGGTGGTGCTCGAAAAGCCGATCGGCATGACCTCGACGCATGCGGTAGCCGTGCTCAAGCGCCTGTTCCAGGCCAAGCGGGCCGGCCATGCCGGCACGCTCGATCCGCTGGCGTCCGGCGGGCTACCGATTGCGCTCGGAGAAGCCACCAAAACCGTTCCCTTCGTGATGGACGGCCGCAAGCGCTACCGCTTCACGGTCGCCTGGGGCGAGGAGCGCGACACCGACGACACCGAGGGCCGGGTCACCCAAACCAGCGAGTTCCGGCCGCCAGCGGATGCGATCCGAACCCTGCTGCCGCGCTTCACCGGCCTGATCGAGCAGATCCCGCCGCAATACTCGGCGATCAAAGTCCAGGGCGAGCGCGCCTATGACCTGGCGCGCGACGGCGAGACCGTGGAACTGAAGCCCCGGCCGGTCGAGATTCACGAACTGACCCTCGTGGAACACGGCGAGAACGGCCAGTCCGTGTTCGAGGCCGAGTGCGGCAAGGGCACCTATGTCCGGGCCCTGGCCCGCGATATCGGCCGGATTCTGGGCTGTTTTGGCCATATCTGCGCCCTTCGGCGCACATTGGTCGGCCCGTTCCGGGAGGCGGACATGATTCCGCTGGAACAGTTGGAGGCTTTGTGTAATAGAGCCGCGTCTGGCGAGGGAAGCCTCGCCGACGCGCTTTTGCCCGTTGAGACCGCGCTGGACGACATCCCGGCACTGGCCGTCACACGGGCTGATGCGGCAAGGCTCCACCGGGGCCAGGCCGTTTTGTTGCGCGGACGGGATGCGCCCAATAGTAGCGGCACAGTCTATGTCACGGTGGCAGGCCGGCTTCTGGCCCTCGCCGAAATTGGCAATGGCGAACTCATCCCCAAGCGCGTGTTCAACCTGACCGGACTGACTGCCAGTCCCGGTCGCAGCCATGAGAGAGTTTGACGATGTCGATTACCGCCGAACGCAAAGCGGAAGTCATCAAGACGAATGCCAACAAGGCCGGCGATACCGGCTCGCCCGAGGTTCAGGTTGCGATCCTGTCGGAACGCATCAACAATCTCACCGGGCACTTCAAATCCCACGTGAAGGACAATCATTCGCGCCGGGGTCTTTTGAAAATGGTCGCAACACGTCGTTCCCTGCTCGACTACATCAAGCGGAAGGACGAGGCGCGTTACAAGGCGCTGCTCGAAAAGCACAACATTCGTCGTTGATTTGAAGAGTACGCGCGCATTCTGCGCGCGTTTTCGCATGATCTTCCGGAAAGCGGACTCCGAATTTTTCGGAGACGATCATGCGCAAGGGCATCGTCCGGAATGGATCATGCCCTACCAACGTCCAGCAGCAATCCGGCCGCTGGGCAGGGCAAGGTGCCCGTGACTGCCGAGAGGATGGACGCCATCCGAAAGACGAAGACCATGGCAGGATCGCCGGACGCTGATCACGCATTGCGATCAGCGTCCCGCAATCTTGCGCATGGTCTTTGTGTTTTTGGGCTCCGCGCTCTCGTGAACCCATGAAAGAAACCACTATGTTCAATAAGCATTCCGTCGAGATCGACTGGGGTGGACGTCCCCTCAAGCTGGAAACCGGCAAGATCGCCCGTCAGGCCGACGGCGCCGTGTTGGCGACCTATGGCGAGACCATCGTGCTCGCCACCGTGGTCGCTGCGAAATCGCCGCGCGAAGGCGTCGACTTCCTGCCGCTGACCGTCGACTATCAGGAAAAGACCTATGCCGCGGGCCGCATTCCCGGCGGTTATTTCAAGCGCGAGGGTCGTCCGACCGAAAAGGAGACGCTGGTCTCCCGCCTGATCGACCGCCCGATCCGTCCGCTGTTCGTGGACGGCTGGCGCAACGAGACTCAGGTCATCGTCACTGTGCTGTCGCATGACATGGAGAACGATCCCGATATCGTGGCGCTGGTCGCCGCCTCCGCAGCGCTGACGATTTCCGGCGCCCCCTTCAAGGGTCCGATCGGCGCTGCCCGCGTCGGCTTCGCCAACGACGAATACGTGCTCAACCCGACGCTCGATGAAATGCTCGAGACCCAGCTCGACCTGGTCGTCGCCGGCACCGCCGACGCCGTGCTGATGGTGGAATCGGAAGCGAAAGAGCTCAACGAAGACATCATGCTCGGCGCCGTGATGTTCGGCCATCGCCACTTCCAGCCGGTGATCAAGGCGATCATCGAACTGGCCGAGAAGGCCGCAAAAGAGCCGCGCGAAGTCAAGATCGTCGATGAAAGCGCGCTCGAGAAGGAAATCCTTGGTCTGATCGAGCAGGACCTGCGCTCAGCCTACGCCATCCCGGTGAAGCAGGACCGCTACGCCGCGGTCGGCAAGGCCAAGGAAAAGGTGATGGCGCACTACTTCCCGGAAGGGCAGGAGCCGAAGTACGACAAGCTGCGCATCGCCGCGGTTTTCAAGGAACTCGAAGCCAAGATCGTCCGCTGGAACATTCTCGACACCGGCAAGCGCATCGACGGCCGCGATTCCAAGACCGTGCGCAACATCGTCGCCGAAGTCGGCGTGCTGCCGCGCGCTCACGGTTCGGCGCTGTTCACCCGCGGTGAAACCCAGGCGATGGTCGTGACCACGCTCGGCACCGGCGAGGACGAGCAGTACATCGACGCGCTGTC
>DAIMKE010001163.1:0-2635 GCA_036721875.1 Bradyrhizobium sp.
CCCTATGACGTCTCGCCGTTCGCGCCCGGCCGCTACATTTCATGACCTGACGGACCCGCAAACAGGATGCAACGGCAGGCCGGAGCCTTTGCCGGCGCAGTTGCTGTGCGCGTTGGCATGCACATTGCAGCTACCGCAGTCACGAATTCGAATCGATTGGACGACGAAGTACGCGCATTAAGTGCATCCGGCTCCCTTGCACGGGACACCGGTTTGGTGACACCGTTGCGCCAGCTTCGCCGGAATGAGAACGTGGGTGCGTGCCGGCCGGCACTGGGGATTTGTAGATGTTGCGTCTGATTGGCCGGCGGCTCGTTCTTGGCCTGCTGGTTGCGTTCACCGTGATGACGCTGGCGTTCCTGCTGACGCGCCTGTCGGGCGACCTTGCCGTTTCGATCGCTGGCCCCTCGGCAACGCAGGCCGACGTCGAGATCGTGCGCAAGGCCTACGGTCTCGACCGGCCGCTCTACGTGCAGTTTTTCGCCTGGACCGGCCGCGCCCTCGTCGGCGACTTCGGCCAGAGCTATTTCTTCAAGGACAGCGTCGCCAATCTGATCCAGAAGCGCCTGCCGATCACGCTGACGCTCGGCCTAGTCGGCCTGAGCCTCGCCCTGATTATCTCGCTGCCGCTCGGCATCCTGGCGGCGATCCGTGAAAATACCTGGATCGACCGCAGCGTCACCATGTTCACGATGGTGGGGCAGGCGATCCCCAGCTTCTGGCTGGCGCTGATCCTGATGATCGTGCTTGGCCTGCAACTCGGCATCCTGCCCATTTCGGGCACCGGCACCTGGCAGCATTTCGTGATGCCGGGCATCGTGCTCGCCTTCACGGCGATCCCGGCGCTGACGCGGCTGACGCGCTCCGGTATGATCGAGGCGATGGCGTCGGACTACATCCGCACCGCGCGCGCAAAGGGCCTGTCGCGTGCGCGCATCATCTTCAAGCACGCGCTTCGCAATGCCGCCATCCCCGTGGTGTCGATTGCCGCGGTCCAGCTCGGCTTCATGCTCGGCGGCTCGATCGTCATCGAGACCGTGTTCGCGCTGCATGGCGTCGGCTATCTCGGCTGGGAAAGCATCGCAAAGAACGATTTCCCGGTGGTGCAGGCGGTGGTGCTGGTGCTGGCCGTGTTCTACATCGGCCTCACCTTGCTGGCCGACATCCTCAATGCGCTGCTCGATCCGAGGCTGCGCACGGGATGAGCGAGCCGATTGCCATTCTGCCACCCCAGACCTCCCGCGTCGGTACGGCCGGCTTCGCGATCGGCATCGCCATCGTCGCGGTCATCGTGGTTGCCGCGGTCGTCGGCAATTCATTGGTGCCGCATGACCCGTTCACCCAGGATCTAGGCAATCGCCTCAAGCCGCCGTTCTGGATGGAGGGCAGTGAGGCCGGACACCTGCTCGGTACCGACCAACTCGGCCGCGACTACCTTGCGCGGCTGGTCTATGGCGCGCGCATCTCGCTTTTGATTGGCATCATGACGGTGATCACGTCCGGCTTGATCGGCATCACGCTCGGCATACTTGGCGGCTTCTTCGGCGGCCGCGTCGACGATTTCGTGCTGTTCGCCATCACCACGCGGCTGTCGATCCCGGTGGTGCTGGTCGCGCTCGCGGTCGTCGGCCTGATGGGATCGGGCCTCGGGCTTGTCGTCGCGACGCTGGGACTCTTGCTGTGGGATCGCTTTGCCGTCGTGGCGCGCGCCACGACGATGCAGGTTCGCAACCACGACTATGTCAGCGCCGCCTGGTGCGCCGGCGCCTCGATGCCGCATCTCCTGATCAAGGAAATTCTGCCGAACATCGCAAGCCACCTTGCCGTCGTGGCCACGCTGGAGATGGCGCTCGCCATCCTGCTCGAGGCGGCGCTGTCGTTCCTCGGCCTCGGCGTGCCGCCGCCGCTGCCGTCATGGGGGCTGATGATCGCGGAAGGCAAGGACTACATGTTCTTCTCGCCCTGGGTGATCATGATCCCCGGCGTCGCGCTGTTCGTGCTGGTGCTCGGCATCAATCTGGTCGGGGACGGGCTGCGCAATCTTCTCGGCTCGGAGCGGCTGCGATGAGCGCGCTGCTGGAGATCGAGGAACTGCAGGTGGGTTTCGGCGGCCGTACAGCTGCGGTGCGCGGCGCCTCGTTCCGGGTCGAGAAGGGCGAAACCCATTGCCTGGTTGGCGAATCCGGCTGCGGCAAGTCAGTCACTGCGCTGGCGGTCATGAGCCTGCTCGCCCGCGGCGGGCAACGCAGCGCGAAACGCATGAGCTTCGCCGGCACTGATTTGCTGTCGCTGTCGGATCGCGAGATGGCGCGGCTGCGCGGCAATCGCATGGCGATGATCTTCCAGGAACCGATGACAAGCCTCAATCCGGCCTTCACGATAGGCTCGCAGATGGCGGAGGTGCTGACCCGCCACAAGGGCGGTACGCGTGCAGCAGCGCTCGACCGCGCCGCCGAACTGATGGGCCGCGTCGGCATCACCGCGCCCGGCATGCGGCTCGGCCAGTTCCCACACCAGCTCTCGGGCGGACTGCGCCAGCGCGTCATGATCGCGATGGCGCTGATGTGCGATCCCGAACTGCTGATCGCCGACGAGCCGACCACCGCGCTCGACGTCACCGTGCAGGCGCAGATCC
>DAIMKE010001164.1:0-2626 GCA_036721875.1 Bradyrhizobium sp.
ACTTCGCAGCGTGGCTCGAGTTGGGTGATGTTTTGTAAGTCAAGTCATTGCGATGGATTTAGTTTCCCGCGCATGGCCGCATGCATTCGTCCGCAGGTAGCGAATCGTGACCGGCAAGTCTGTTTCAAAAAAAAGCGCCCCGGCGCGGTGGCCGGGGCGTCCGGGGAGTCCATTCGGATCAGAAGCAGCGATTTACCAGCCGCCAGCGCAGTCCGAACGGGGTGGGAACCAGGCGCCGCACGTAGCAGCCGCCAAATCCGCCGGCGTAATACGCCGGACCGCCGATGATGATGCGGGGTCCAAAGCCATGATGATGATGGTGATGATGGCGCCAGCCGTGGGCGGACGCGGAGGTCGGCGCCATTGCGGCCGCCCCCAGCGAAGCTGCAGCCGCCGCAACGAGCAAGAGTTTGCGTAACATGATCGTCTCCTCAAGATTCCGGCGCGGAAAGCGCCTTCGGTGAAATCATCCCGTGACGCCCGGCGAGCCTGCCAGGTGTCCGATTGTTCGAAGTGTATGGCGGTGATGCTGAACCGGTACGTGACGCAGGTCTCACAGAGGGTTCACCCGCATGAAATCGGCGTAATATGCGCGCCAGGGAGTGCCGGAGGCCGGTGTACGGGGTGAAAACCCGTCACAGCCGGATGGCTGACGCGCCACCGGGCCGCTTGCCGTGGCGGAGTGGCGCCGATATAAGCCCCGCAATCTTCCCACCAGTGTTTTGTAAGGACGAACAAATGGCGATTGAACGCACTTTCTCGATCATCAAGCCGGACGCGACCGAGCGCAATCTGACTGGCGCCGTCAACGCGCTGATCGAGAAGGCCGGGCTGCGTATCGTGGCCCAGAAGCGCATTCGCATGACTCGCGAACAGGCTGAAACCTTCTACGCCGTCCACAAGGCGCGTCCGTTCTTCGGCGAACTGGTCGACTTCATGACATCGGGCCCGGTCGTGGTGCAGGTGCTGGAAGGCGAAGGCGCGGTTCTGAAGTATCGCGATGTGATGGGCGCCACCGATCCCTCCAAGGCGGCGGACGGCACGATCCGCAAGGTTCACGCCAAGTCGATCGGCGAGAACTCCGTGCACGGGTCGGATGCCCCGGAGACCGCCGCGATCGAAATCGCGCAGTTCTTCTCGGGCAACGAAATCGTCGGCTGAGTGATTGGGACGGCGGCAAGGCTAGCCGCATGCAACGGCTGAGAACGCCGAAGGGGAAAACGCTGTGAACTGGCTTTGGCAACTCCTGGATCCTGCGACGATTTCGACGTTCTTCAGCCAGTTCCAGGCCGAGATGCAGCAGCCCGCCTTCTGGGTGGCGCTCGGCAAGATCATGTGGATCAACATCCTGCTGTCGGGTGACAACGCGCTTGTCATCGCGATGGCGTGCCGGGGCTTGCCGCCGCGCCAGCGGTTCTGGGGCATGGTGCTCGGCGCCGGGGTTGCGGTTCTCCTGCGCATCATCTTCACCGGCATCGTCGTGACGCTGATGGGGCTGCCGTTCCTCAAGCTGGTCGGCGGACTGGCGCTGCTGGTGATCGCGGCAAAGCTGCTGGTGCCGGAACATGAGGGCGAGGGCGGCGTGGACGCGGCGGCGCATCTGTGGGCGGCCGTCCAGATCGTGGCGATCGCCGATATCGTGATGAGCCTCGACAACGTCATCGCCGTCGCTGCAGCGGCCAATGGCAGCATTCCGTTGCTGGTCATCGGGCTTGCCATCAGCGTTCCCCTGATCGTCGCGGGTGCCGCGCTGATCATGGCGCTGCTCACGCGCCTGCCTGCGCTGGTATGGGCCGGCGCCGGCTTGCTGGGCTGGATCGCCGGCGAGGTCATGGCGACCGACCCCGCGCTGCAACCGTCGCTGCACGCCTTCTTCGACGGCCCGGTCGGCGTCGGTCTCGATGGCATCCTCACGTCGATCGGCATGGGGCCGCAGTTCGCCAATGGCGGCCATGGCGGCGAGGTCGTGATGGGGCTGCTCGGCATCGCCGTGGTGCTGGTCGCCGGATCGATCTGGCGCAAGCGCAGGCTGCAGGGCGCTGCGCATTCCGCCGAAGCCGCATAACGCGGCCGGTTCCGATACCAGCGCTGCGGGCGCCAGCCCGCAGGATGCGCTTGACGCGGCGGTCGCTTCGCTCCCTGACCCGGTGAGTTCTACCCAGGTCCAATTCCTCGCCGAGGCCATCCTGCGCGCGGCCGACCGGGCGAGCGCGACCCGGTCGCCCTGGGGCGGCTTGCATTGCTGGAGTTGCAGATCCGGCCGCGGTCGCCACTTAATGCCTTGAGAGGCCCGCGATGAGCGCCGTGAGCCTCCGTGTGGAGGGCATCATGGAGAGCGCGAACCGTCAGGCCCACTGGGAGAGCGTCTATACTTCGAAGGGTGAGAACGAAGTCAGCTGGTTTCAGGAAAGCCCGGCGCCTTCATCCGACCTCATCGTGCAGGCAGGCGCGACGCGTACGTCCGCCATTATCGACATCGGCGGCGGCGCTTCGCGTCTGGTCGATCATCTGGTCGAGCAGGGGTTCGAGGATGTTACCGTGCTCGATCTCTCGGCTGCCGCGCTGGAGGCCGCTCGCCGGCGGCTGGAGGGCCGCGCCGATCGCGTTCGCTGGATCGTTGCGGACG
>DAIMKE010001165.1:0-2624 GCA_036721875.1 Bradyrhizobium sp.
CGCAGCACGCGGTCGTCGCGGTAGTAGCATTGCAGGACGACGCGGACGAGCGTTGCCGCCGCAGCCCCACCCGTGGCGCGGAACTCGGTCGCGACGGCTTCGCGCCTGGCCGGATCGAGTTCGGCCAGCGGCTGGCCTGCGAGACGCGCGAGATGATCGAGCGCCTGCGCTACCAGCGCGGTGTCGCGGCCGAGCGTCGCCAGCATGTCGGCCTGGATGGCAGGGTCGTCGGCGCCGGGTACCTTGTACTCGTCGCTGGCGGGGATGATCATTGCAGCTATGGTACGCAGATCGTTGCGTTGGGCTCGGGTCAGTTCAATGCTTTCGGACATGGCGGTCTCAGTCGAAAAGGTTGGCGAGGCGTTGCTTCATCTGGTCGGCGATGTAGAGCGCGATCGCCTGGATGGTCGAGGTCGGATTCACACCCCCCGACGTCACGAACACGCTGCCGTCGACGATGAAGAGGTTCTTCACGTCGTGCGAGCGGCCCCATTCGTTGACCACGGAGCGTGCGGGGTCGGTCCCCATCCGCGCCGTGCCGAGCAGATGCCAGCCGCCCCACGGGATCGGATCGTTGATGCAGATGTCGGTGGCGCCGGCCGCTTCGAGAATCTCGCGGCCGCGCGCCAGCCCGTGGTTCATCATCTTCCGGCTGTTCGGGCTGATCGTGTAGTCGATCTTCGGCGCGGGAATGCCATGACCGTCCTTCAGCACGGGATCGAGCGTAACGCGGTTATGCTCCTCGGGCAGGTCCTCGCAGATCGCCGATACCGCGAGGCGATGGCCGTTGAGCTTGCGGAAGACACGATGATGATCCGCGCCCCACGGCAGGATGCCCTTCTGCTCGCTGGCAACCGCCTCGAACACCGGCCCGGCGCCGCGGCCGAACTGGATGCCGTAACCGCGAACGAAGCCACGCGAAAGATCCGTGTCGTAGAATTCCTTGCTCCACAGGCAGGTCGGCGGCGCGCGGTTGCTGTCAGTCGCCTCGTTCACGAAGCCATAGATCTGCGCATAGGGATGGAACATCAGGTTCTTGCCGACCAGGCCGGATGAATTGGCGAGGCCGTTCGGGAAGCGGCCGGAGACCGAGTTCAACAGCAGTCGTGGCGTACCGACACCATTGCAGGCGATGATGACGACCTCGGCCGGCTGGAACTGTTCGACGCCGTCCTTGTCGTAATAGACGACGCCCGAGGCCATGCCGTGCTCGTTGGTCAGGATCTCGCGCACGCGGCAATGGGTCTTGAGCTCGACGCCGGCGCGGATCGCGTGCGGCCAGTAGGTGATGTCGGTCGAGGCCTTTGCCCCCTGCGCGCAGGCCGGCGTGCAATGGCCGAGATTGATGCAGCGCGCCCTGCCCTCGTAATCCATCGTCGCCACTGTCGTATCCGACGGCCACCAGTGCCAGCCGAGCTTGTTCATGGCATTGCCGATCAGCGGCCCGGAGAGCCCGAGCGGCTGCGGCGGCATCGGCGGATGCGTCAGCGGCGACAACGGATCGCCCGACAGGCCCGATACGCCCATGATCCGGTCGTTCTCCTCGAAGAACGGGGTGAGCACATCGTAATCGATCGGCCAGTCGTCGGCGACGCCGTCGAGCGTCTTCACCTTGAAATCGCTGGGATGCAGCCGCGGCCAGTGCGCGGTGTACATCACCGTCGAGCCGCCAACAGCGTTGAAGTTGACGACCTTGATCGGCGAGTTGTCGTCATTGATCGGATAGTCCTCGGGCCGGCCGCGGACGTTCGGGCTGGTCGACCAGTCGCCATAGAACTTGGCCTCCCAGTCGCGCCCGGTGCTGGGATATTCCGACGGGTTCATCCAGCCGCCCTGGTCGAGGCAGAGGATGTGCATCCTGGTGTCGGCAAGGCTCCAGGCCACGGCCGCGCCGGAGGCACCGGCGCCGATGATGAGGACGTCAACGGGATCGTGCTTGTTCATTCTTGGTCCTTGAATCTCTCTCCTGTCGTTCCGGGGCATCGCGTAGCGATGAACCCGGAACCTCGAGATTCCGGGTTCGATGCTGACGCATCGCCCCGGAATGACGCGCTAGCTGATAATCCTCACCGGCAGGGTTCGGATGCCGCGGATGAAATTCGAATAGAGCCGCTGCGGCGGGCTGACGATCTCAAAGCGAAGGTCGCGGTTCAATACTTCCTCCCAGAGGATGCGGATCTGCTGTTCGGCGAGGCGGTCGCCGACGCAGCGGTGGATGCCGGCGCCGAAGGCGAGATGCTGGCGTGGCTTCTTGCGATCGATGATGAATTCATCGGCGCGGTCGATCTTGGTCTCGTCGCGATTGCCGGAGATGTACCACATCACGACCTTGTCGCCTTTGGCGATCCGGCGGCCGGCGAGTTCGGTATCATGGCGCGCGGTACGGCGCATGTGCAGCACCGGCGTCTGATAGCGGATGATCTCGGAGACGAGGTTCGGAATCAGTTCCCGCCGCGCCCGCACCAGTTCGAATTGCTCGGGATTCTCGACCAGCGCCATCAACCCGCCGCTCATGGAGTTGCGGGTGGTGTCGTTGCCGCCGACGATCAGGAGCCCTATCGTGCCGATGAACTCGCGCGCCTGCAGATTTCGCGTCGCTTCCGAATGCGCCAGCATCGATACGA